>NZ_JBHFFC010000034.1:0-105067 GCF_043359615.1 Exiguobacterium sp. S22-S28
TTCCTTTTTTTGTTTTAACGGGAAGCTCCGCCTGAACGGATCGATCGTAAGCAAAACAGACATCATTGACCGGACAAAGTCCACACATCGGTGATTTTGGCGTACAAACCATCGCGCCAAGCTCCATCAATCCTTGATTGAAACTCGAAGGATCTGCATGATCAATCAATTCATGAACGGCAGCTTCGAATACCTTCCGTGTTTTCGGTGCGGCAATGTCATCATAAATTCCCAAAACCCGTGATAATACACGCATGACGTTCCCGTCAACAGCAGGTTCCGGATGACCATATGCGATGGAAAGGACGGCCCCGGTCGTATAGGGACCTACTCCCCGTAAACTTTCAAATCGTTCTTTCTCATCCGGTACGATTCCATCATATTTTTCAACAACTTCCTGAACGGCGATTTGAAGGTTCTTAACACGGGAATAGTACCCTAAGCCTTCCCAGTATTTTAAGACTTCACTTTGATCGGCCGCCGCTAAATCATGAGGTGTCGGAAATCGTTCCGTGAATCGTTGGTAATACGGAATTACCGTATCGACACGTGTCTGTTGCAACATGATCTCACTGATCCAGATATGATACGGGTTTTTCGTTTCACGCCATGGCAATTGCCGTTGTTCCCTTAAAAACCACTGAACCAATTCCGTCGTAAAAAGTTGCTTATTGAAGTTTGTGAAATATTCTGTAACAAGAGTCAAAATATTACCTCTTTTCTATTTGATACGTTATAGTAAGTTCAATTAACCTTAAAATCAATTTACGTTCATGATTCTGAATACTTTGATAGAGGAGCGAATTCGCATTGGATACTGGTACGCATATCGGAATGGGACTTTGCCTCGCCGCCATTTCCACACTTGAACCGGATGTCGCAGCAAGCGCAACGCTGTTTGCGGCAGTCACGACTACGGCGTTGGTCGGTTCCCATGCTCCAGACTTTGATACTGTATTTAAATTTAAAGGCAACAGTGCCTACCTTAGACAACATCGTGGTAAATCACACGGTTTAATCGCTTTAATCGCTTGGCCATTGTTGTTGTCGATCGTCATCGGTGCCTTGTTCGGCGTTCCACCTACTTCATTATGGCTGATGGCACAGATCGCTGTCGCCCTTCATGTCTTCGTCGATCTGTTTAATGCTTACGGCACGCAGGCGCTCCATCCCTTTAAAAGGGCTTGGATTGGTTGGGGTGTCATCAATACGTTTGACCCTTATCTGTTTACGATGTACTACGGTGCGTTCGGAATTTGGTTATTGACCCGTGCAACAATCGTCATCTTCCCGATTTTGATTGCGATCGTCATCATCTATTACGCGGTTCAGTTCAAATTGCGAAACGACGCTTTGGCAACAGCAGCCCGTTACTACGGCGGAGCGCATAAGCTGTTTATCTCGCCCGGTATGAAATGGGATGAATGGCACGTCGCGGCCCGCTTGCGAAATGAATATGCGGTCGTCAAAATCAATGCCGGTACCGTCGTCGAATGCGGTAATTTCCGGATTAAGGACGAACCGCATGGAGACGAATTATACGAAATCGTCAAAGAAAATGCAGATTTGCAAGCTTTTCTCGAATTCTCAAAAATTCACACGTATACCGTTTCACGAAAAGACGGGATTGTCGAATACCGTTTCACGAACTTACGTTACTTTACGAAAGAAGTGTATCCGTTCGTCGCGGTTGTCCGAATCGATGCGGCCTCCCGCCAGATCGTCAGCTCGTACACCGGCTGGGTCTTTAGTGAACGCACATTACAAAAAAAACTGGTTGTCCCTGCACTATGAATAAAGGACTCGTTATCCGAAACAACTTCCGGGTCAACGAGTCCTTTTTTTGTTGCATCTGAATCACTGGGTGTCGCGCCCAATCATCAGATGTTTGAATTTCTCATTTGTCGTGTTGAAACGATGAAGCATCGCTCCATGTTGCTTGATTTGTTGCTGGACGAAACGAACAGCAACGGCCTCACCTTGGTATTTCTCTCCCGCTCGTGCAAGCGTCGCTTCGAAATCTTCCCATAAGACCTCAACCCACGTCAATGCTTCAAGCGGCGTCAGCGTCTCGTTGACGCCTTGCAATTCTTCCGCCAATCCTTTTAGTGCTTCCGAACGATTTTGATCCATCATCATTCCTCCTCTTCTTGAATCAATGCCAGTGGAATCGCCACTTCATTGACCGTCCCTTCGAAATGTCCCCACCCCATCACACCGTTGACGAAATGCAGCTCGAATCGTGCTTCTTCCCCGTCAATCCGGTAAAAGCGTCCCGTCTCGAACCGGCTGGCATCGACCAAATAACTTTGGGCAATCGCAATCTTTCGAATGATGACTTCCACTTCACTCATGTTTCCGTGTTGCTCTGCTTTTCGTTTTTGTTCATTCAACTTCGTCACGAGCATCTCTAATTCATACTTCGACAGTTGACTCATTCGTGTATCCATCAAAAAACTCCCCCTCTTCGTCATTAGTATATACGAAAAGAAGGAGGAGAATCATAGGGTTAGCTTGATTTCAGTTCGAGATTTCGTTTGCTTTGTAATGCATACATTTTGGCGTAGATGTTTTGTTTTGCGAGCAACTCTTCGTGTGTACCACGTTCAGCAATCTGTCCCTGGTCAAGAACAATGATTTCATCCGCGTCTTTAATCGTCGATAAACGGTGGGCGATGATGAACGTCGTCCGCCCTTTCGTCAACGTCAACAACGCTTCTTGAATCATCGCTTCCGTCTCGGAGTCGACACTCGCCGTTGCTTCATCGAGCACCAAGATGGCCGGATCAAAGGCCAGCGCTCGGGCAAAACTGATCAACTGCCGTTCACCGGCGGATAAGGTCGCTCCTTTTTCGATGACCGGCTCATCCAGTCCTTTCGGAAGCCGGTCGATGAATCGGTCCGCGCCCACCGCAACGATGGCTTCGCGGATGCGTTCCTCCGAAATGGCCGGATTTCCGAGCGTGATGTTCGACCGAATCGTTCCCGTGAATAAAAACGGATCTTGCAAGACGATTCCCATATGATCCCGAACCGCCTGCTTCGGGAGTTGCGTGACATCTTGTCCGTCAATCAACAGCTGCCCGGAGGACGAATCATAAAAACGCATCAATAAGTTCATGATTGAACTTTTTCCGCTGCCCGTATGACCAACGAGGGCAACCGTCGCCCCCGGACGCGCATCAATTTCAATGTCTTGCAATACAGGATGACCCGGGTCATAGCTGAAGCCGACCTGTTTGAATTCTACGCGACCGGCGAAACGGGGTAAACGTCCTTTTCCGACGTCTTCTCCTTTTTCGTCGAGCAACTGGAACATCCGGTCTGCGGAAACGAGTGCCTGTTGCAAGGGCGACAATTGGTTCATGATTTGAGTGACCGGTTCGAAGAGACGTGAGACATAGTCGATATAAGCATATAAAATACCGAGCGATAAAAACGTCCCGTCGGTCAAACTCTTTCCGGCGACAACCCAAATCAACAAAGCGAGTGTCAGGTTTTTTAAGAAATACGACAAGTTATGCGACATCAAGGCATCAAGCCGTAATAACTTCGAACGGGTCTGATAATTCTCTTCGTTTTTCTGTTCGAATTCCGCCAACACTTCTTTTTCCCGCGCATACGCTTGAATGATTGGCATCGTTTGAATGTTTTCATTCAGTTGACCATTCATATCCGCGACAAGCGAACGGACTTTGAAGTTATTTTCCGTCGCTAGCTTTTGGAATAACTGAATCCAGAAATAGACGATCGGGATGATCAGGAGCGAGATGAGTCCGAGACGGACATCGAGGAAAAACATTGCTACTAAAATTCCAGCCATCGTGATCAATCCGGAAAAGACCCGCGCCAACACCCCTAAATATAGATCACGGATTGTTTCCGTATCATTCGTCACCCGGCTGACAATCTTCCCAATCGGTGTTTGGTCAAAATAGCGGACCGGCAACCGTTGTAAATGCGTAAAGACGTCGAGCCGCATTCGTTTGACAATTTTATGCGCCGACCGCTGAAGCAGGATTTGTTGGACCCAGTTCAGACCCGCTGCGATTAACAGCAAGATGATGTACATCAAGGACAGCCAGCCGACTGCTTTTAAGTCAGAGGCATAAAAATCATACACTTGGCCTTGCGTCAGCTTTGCGACGCCCGAATATCGAAACGTCTCATCGCCACGCGTGACGGTCAACGTCCCGTCGGTCACACTGCGTTCGCCACCGCTGACGACTTGTTTCGGTACAAAATAATAACCGTCTTTTGACTGGACAATCGAAATGGATTGAATGATAGCAGAAGACGGGACGTCCTGTGTCTTCGCAAACTGACGCCCGTCATACTCGACCCTTCCTCCATCCTTTACTTCCACCCAGTCCTTTTCAATCGCGACGATATGTTCGTCAATGATGACTTTCGCAATATAGGGTCCGGTCAGTTCTGCTCCGACTGCCAAAATCAATAGGAACAATCCCAGGAAAATCGCTTGCTTTTCATACATCGCATAACGGACAAGCGATCGGATCGTCGTTTTCCGACGAACGGGATCTAATAGATACAACTCTTCTTCATTCATGTTTGACACCTCCTACCTTACGTTTCTTCACTTTGTCGTTCAAACTGTTCGGCATACCAGCCTTGACGTTCCATCAACTGTCCATGCGTGCCGCGTTCCGTCACTTGACCGTCTTGGAGGACAAGGATTTCGTCCGCATGGGCAACCGCTGACAGGCGGTGAGCGACGATCAATGTCGTAGCTTGCTCCCGATTGGTTCGAATCGCTTCAATGATATGCGACTCGGTTTTCGCATCGACAGCGGATAAAGAATCGTCGAGCAATAATAATTTCGGTTTCTTCAACATCGCCCGAGCAATCGAGAGTCGTTGTTTTTGTCCCCCGGATAACGTAACACCACGTTCGCCGACCAACGTCTCAAGACCTTGATCGAGCATCGTGACATCTGTCGTGAACGATGCCAAACGAATCGCTTCTTGCAGTTCGGCTTCCGTTGCCGTTCCAGCTCCGAAGAGGATATTGTCCCTGACCGTTTTCGAGAACAGTAGATGTTCCTGCGAGACATAACCTGTCCAGCCCCGGACCGTCTCAAGCGCCACATCTTCGTACGGCGTCCCATTGACTTGCAACATGTCGCGACCGACCGGATATTCGCGTAAAAACTGGCGTAACAACGTCGTTTTTCCGGCACCTGTCGGACCGACGATTCCGATTGTCTTTCCTTGTTCGATCGTCACGTTGATGCCACGTAATGCGGGTTGTTTCGTTCCCGGATACGTAAACGTCAAATCAGATAAAACAATTGTTTCAGGAAGAGCGACATCTACGACCGGAGTCGACGTAATCAGCGGTTTGACCCGCATCGTCGCCTGCAGACGATCAAGACTTGCTGTTCCGCGCTGAATGACGTTGATCAATTCCCCGAACGCGTACATCGGCCAAATCAACATCCCGAGATAAATATTGAAGGCGACGAGTTGTCCGAGCGTGATGTCGTTCGTGAAGACAAGGTAGGTCCCAAACGATAAACCAATCAAATAACTGATACCGACTAATAATTTAATGATGGGTTCAAACAAGACATCAATTTTTGCGACATGCATGTTTTTATCGAATACATCGCTCGTGACGTCATCAAACTTTTTGACATCGATGTCTTCTTGAACGAATGAGCGAATGACCCGCAGTCCGGAAATTGATTCCACGACTTGATCATTCATCGTGCCAAAAGCATCCTGTGCCGTCATGAACCGTCCATGAATCTGACTACCGAGTTTATTCATCGCATAGGCAAGAATCGGCATCGGCAATAATGCCGCAAGCGTCAGCTTCCAATCAATGGCGACACCCATCACGACGAGCGTAATCGCCGTCATGTTCAATGAGTCAACGAGTGTCAAGACACCAAAACCAGCTGTCCGTTCCACTGCCTTCAAGTCATTGGTCGCAAGTGCCATTAAATCTCCTGTTCGATTACGCTGATAAAAGGTGGGCGTCAGTTTTAACAAGTGCGTAAAAAACTGACTGCGTAACGTCCGCTCCAGTAAAAAGGCCGTTCCAAACAATTTCGCAAGCCACAAATATGTCAAAATAAAGGACGTAATGGAAATAACGGTCAGACCCACCACATACTGAATCAAGGTCGTCCGGTCCATGGAACCAGACCGTAATCCGTCGATGACTTTTCCAATCAACCATGGTGGTGTCAGGTCGATGAAGCCGGTCACAATCAATAGCAACACGGCAAGTAAATACGATTTTTTATGTTCCTTCAGAAACCAACTGAGTTGGCGAAATAATCGCACGATGGTTCCCCCCTTTGTCGTTCATAATGGTGTTATCTGGTTTCCAAGCACGCAAAAAAGGCAGACGGATTTCCGGAGCAGTCCGAGAATCAATCTGCCTTTCTAAAGACGATTTGAATCGACGATATGGTCTGCGTGCTCGGGGAACGGATCCCCTGTCAATCGCACACTGAATGAGTGTTTATACGAGTTCGAGAGTCTCCGCCATATTTAGCTGTTTAGTCGATGCGTTGACAATTGGCTGTTTCATGTGACGGTTCCTCCTTTTCTTAATCTGAGCGTAGAATAGCATAATTATCGAACAATTGTCAATTTTGTGTCTAATCTTTTGAAAAGAAGCCAAAACTTATATTTCATCCGCTTCTTCCTGCTTGACCTGTTCGATTACTTCCGCAACAAGTGCA
This sequence comes from Exiguobacterium sp. S22-S28, assembly GCF_043359615.1. Classification (NCBI taxonomy): domain Bacteria; kingdom Bacillati; phylum Bacillota; class Bacilli; order Caryophanales; genus Exiguobacterium; species Exiguobacterium sp. S22-S28. The sequence goes on from NZ_JBHFFC010000034.1 coordinate 6,720, forward strand.
TAAGGAAATCCTTTTCGAACCAATGCTTGTTGCGTTTTTTGAACCCGGGCGAACGGCTCCAGGTTCCGGTATTTCGGATAGTACTTCCGGGCTTGATACAACGCAGCAGACTCTTCCGTTTCCGCTTCGACCTCTTCAAAAACAAGTTGCAAACCCTGTCTTGCGACTTCTGTCGAAAAGCCGCGTTGCATCAATGTTTGCTGCAATTTTTGTTTGAGCTCCCGAACCGACCGGCGGGCCAGTTCTTTTTGTTTTTGCCGCAGAAACTTCAAGACTTTTTCAAGCTCTTCTTCTTCCGTAAACTCCGCAAGCGCTTCGTCGATATACGACTTTGGAACTTTCAAGGCTTCGAGATCCCGGCGAATCTTTCCGGGTCCTTGCGGCGTCGTTGCCTTTTTCGTTGCCGTATACGCCAAGGCGAACTGTTGGTCATTCAGGTATTTTTGGTCGGTCAACCGTTTGATCGCATGTGTGACGGCATGCTCCGGTGTTTCCTTTTCCATCAGGTAGGCTTCGACTTCACTCGTCGCCCGCATCCGGTAAGACAAATGATTGAGGGATAAGCGATAGGCTTTTTGCTGTTCCTCTGCCGTCAGTACTTCCTTGACGAAATCATCTTCTAGCTCTTTATCCCGTTGCAGATTATATTTGATTAGAATATCGACATCGACGGCAAAGGCGTATTCTTCCTTGCCCTCACGTTCAATATAAATATTAAAACGCTCGGTATTTTTCTTTTGGGTTGAGATCCGTTTGATTTTCAAGTCGGTTCCTCCTTTTTTATCTTCTCTTGCAACGATAACATGTTGAATAAGGTTTGAGTGAAACAGACAAACGGGAACATATGTACAAGTATCAAAACGAAAGGATGAATAATCTTATGAATATTGCAATTACCGGCGGAACGGGAATGATTGGACAAGCTTTAACTAAACGTTTACTTAACGAAGGACACCAGATTAAGATTCTGACTCGTTCACCAAAAGAAGCGGAAGGTGCCGTCTCCTACGTCGAATGGTTGACGGATACCGCGGCTCCGGAACATAAATTAAATGATGTGGATGCGTTCATCCATTTGGCCGGCGCCTCCATCAATGAAGGGCGTTGGACGGAAGAACGGAAACGAGTGATTCTTGAAAGCCGGATTGATTCGACGAAAGAACTTGTCCGGATCATTCAAGCACTTGACTCAAAACCAAATGTCGTTCTGTCAGCATCCGCTGTCGGCATTTACGGTCAGGATCGTCACCAAACCTTTTCAGAAGAGACTGTCTTGCCTCCAACAGCCGATTTCCTGAGTCATGTCTGTGTCGAATGGGAACATCTTGCCCAACCCATTGCCGAACTCGGCATTCGTCTCGTCCACCCACGTATCGGCGTCGTCTTAAGCACTGAAGGTGGCGCTTACCCTTTAATGCGTCTTCCTTATACTTTATTCGGGGGCGGAACAATGGGTGATGGCAAGCAGTGGGTGTCATGGGTCCATATCGATGATCTTGTCGAATTGTTCGTGTTTGCCTTGAAGACTGACTCCGTCAGCGGACCGTTGAACATCACAGCACCTCATCCGGAGACGATGCGTCGTTTCGGTCAAACGATTGGTCAGGTATTACACCGTCCCCACTGGTTACCGGCTCCACGCTTTGCGCTTGAGCTTGCTCTAGGAGAAAAAAGTGTCATCGTCCTCGAAGGGACACGCGTTATTCCTAAAAAAGCACTCGAAAACGGCTTCAAGTTTCGGTATGCTGAATTAAAGGATGCACTTCAGAGTCTCGAGCATACAAACTAATACAGGGGTTGAACAATGTTGGATGTTTTAATACGCAATGCACATATCTTTCCCATCACATCAGATAATTTTTATGGCGATATCCGAATCAAAGATGGAAAAATCCATGAAATCAACGAATTGCTGGACGCGGAACAGGACGAACGGGTCATCGAAGCGGAAGGACGGTTCTTATTGCCTGGATTCATCGATGCCCATACGCATCTTGGCTTGTACGATGAAGGAACCGGTACAGTCGGAAATGATGCCAACGAGACCATTTTTGCGATGACGCCCCACTTACGGGCAATCGACGGCGTATATCCGCTCGATGAAGGTTTTAAAGAAGCGATTGAACACGGTGTCACAACGGTACAGGTCATGCCCGGCAGTATGAATATCATCGGTGGTGTCACGAGTGTCATTAAGACACACGGTCGTTTCATTGATGACATGATTTTACGGAAATACGCCGGATTAAAAATTGCTCTCGGTGAAAATCCAAAACGTGTTCATAGTGCCGGTCGCGCCGGCGAATTGACGCGGATGGGAATCATGGGCATGTTGCGGGAAGCGTTTCTTGAAGTGAAGATGCAACGGACCGCAGATACATTTGCCCATCGGATGATTGAACGGGTCCTCAAAAAGGAAATGCCGCTTCGCGTCCATGCCCACAGGGCCGATGATATTTTATCGGCGATTCGTTTTGCGGAAGAGTTCGATCTTGATGTCCGAATCGAACATTGTACAGAAGGTCATCTCGTTGCCCAAGAGCTGCAACAATTGCCCATTGAACACGTTACAGTCGGTCCGACGTTTACACGAAAGTCAAAAATCGAACTCAAAAATAAGACATGGGAAACGTATCGTGTTCTTCATGAACACGGTCTTGAAGTGTCGATCACGACGGATCATCCGTACACACCGGTTCAATACTTAAATTTATGTGCCGGTCTTGCTGCCCGTGAAGGACTACCTGTCGATATTGCGCTTCGTGCCATCACGATCAATCCGGCCCGTTCGATTGGCGTTGCGGATCGCGTCGGGTCCATTGAAGTCGGAAAAGATGCCGATCTCGTCCTTTGGAGTCATTTCCCGCTCGATTATCTCGCAAAGCCCTTGATGACGATGATTGACGGAAAAGTCATTTTTGAGCATACTCACCTGACATCGATGTCTTAAAAAAACAACCTTTGATTTTAACGAAAATTCGTTGGAAATCAAAGGCTTTTTTTGTTATGAAAATACGGCTTTCTCGTTTGCAGGAAATGTCTTATTTTTGTATGTTTTTTCACAAAAATTATTTACTTGCTTTTTTAAAAAAAGAAGGTAATATTATCTTATCCGACAACTGAAGAAGGCATACCATGCGCGGTTCAAACGAGTCAGACAGGTAGCTTTCGACAATCATTCTAGCGGTCTTAAGAAGGAGGAATGGAAGTATGCTCAAGCAACGGGAGCTGAGCGACTGCGCTGATTTGTTCGAACTGATGCAGCATCAAGACGTATATCCGTACGTCCGCCAAAAAACACGGTACTTTGATGAATTTCTGTTTACTACAAAGCAGGCAATCGAAGAGGAAGAGCGTGGAGAACTGGTTTCACGCACCATCCTAGACGAATTTGACCAACCAATCGGTACAATCAGTTTACTCGATATCGAAGGACAGTATGGGTTTCTCGGTACATGGTTAGGTAAACCGTATCATGGGAAAGGGTATAACAATCTCGCAAAGGAAGCTTTTTTTGCGGAATTATTTTTTGACCTAGAATTCGAAAGTGTCTTCATGAAAATCCGCAAGACCAACATCCGTTCTCAAAAAGCAGCGGAAAAGTTGCCGTACGCCTTTTGTGCGGATGAATTGCGCCCAACTCTACTCGAACAGTTGAACACGGGAGAAACCCAGTTCACACTGTATGAAGTCTCGAAATCAAGTTTTCAAATGTATATTCACGGCCGCGAATTCGAAACGGTCTACGAACAGCAACTCGAAGCATGAGAGGAACCTTCCTCTTGTGCTTTTTTGTCGTACTTTTGATGCGGATCGAAAGCTTCAAATGGTATGATAATAAGGAAAATTCACCTGTCGGAAGAAGCTATCACCTCTTCCTATATGAAATGGAGTGATTACTGATGCCGGAACAATCCTTTAAAATACTGGTCGTAGACGATGAAGCACAAATGCGCGATCTGCTTGTCTCAAACCTTCAAAAAGAAAACTACCACACGACGACCGCTTCAAACGGTCAAGAAGCCCTTGACCAAATGCAACAAGACACGTTTCATCTTGTGTTACTCGATGTCATGATGCCGGAAATGGACGGATTAACCGCTTGTATGCGGATCCGCGAATTTTCGAATGTCCCAATCATCATGCTGACGGCACGTTCCGACGAACTCGACCGGATTCACGGTTTGAAAATCGGAGCCGATGATTACATTACCAAACCGTTCAGTCCACGGGAATTGTTAGCCCGTATTGAAGCGACTCTGCGTCGCTCGCATCGCTTTACAGTCGATCAATCAGCGACATTAACAATCGGTAAACTTGAATTGGATACGGAAAGCCGGAGTGTCCATGTCAGTGGAAAACCAATCAGTTTGACGCGAAAGGAATTTGATTTGCTACACCTGTTTGTTCAAAATAACGATAAAGTTTTTTCCCGTGAACAACTGCTTGATCAAATTTGGGGTGCGGACTACATCGGAAACCTCCGGACCGTTGATACCCATATCAAAACACTCCGTCTGAAGCTCGGTGAGGCTGGTGGCTCAATCCAGACGGTCTGGGGCATCGGATATAAATTCGAGGAGGTATGATTAAGCGTTATACCATCCGACGTCGGATTTGGATTACGATTTGGTTCACAAGCGTGTTTTCTGCCGTCTTATTCGTGTTGCTGACATTTTACTTGTATGACCGCTTTTATTTACAAACGCAGGAAGATCTTCTGCTTAACCGCGGGGAAAAATTGATTAACATCTATGAATCGGAAGGCTTGTCCGGCGCCTTTTACGATGGCATGACCTATACGAACGAATTGACCGAATCGAAAGTTTTTTTCATCGACTTTCTGAAGAAAAATCCGGCCGGTCTGCGGTTCTTGACGAATGCGGATATTGAACAGTTACGTAACGGTGAAACGGTCGTCTCAAGCCGGACGCATCCGATCGAAGGGTCGGATATTCTCATGACAGGTTTTCCAATCATCGAAAATAACCGTCTTGTCGGAACACTGATTCTGTATCTTGAGCTGGGTCAAATCAGTGAACCGTTCCGTCCGCTCCGCTTGATGATTTTCTTCATGATCGGCTTGATTGTCCTCAATCTCGTCATCTTTGGACGCCAGATCATCGATACGATCATCCGCCCGCTGATTGATATGAAACGGGCTTCGACGGTTTATGCACAAGGTGATTTTGATTACCGGATTCCGATCCAATCCGACGATGAAATCGGCGAACTGGCGGAAACGTTAAATAAGATGGCGGAATCGCTCGGCGAAGTCGATGAACAACGGAAAGAATTCTTGGCCAATGTCAGCCATGAATTACGGACACCCCTCTCCTACATCCGAGGCTATACCGAAATGATGCAAGATCAAGCACTCGATGACAAAACGCGGGATCAGTATCATCAAATCATCGAACGGGAAACGGAACGCTTGCAACGACTCGTCAATGATTTACTGGACCTGGCTCAACTGGAACGGGACTCGTATCCGATGACGAAACAGCCGCTCGTCTTCAGCCAAGTGCTGGAAGATGTCGTCTACCGCATGGAACCGATTGCGAAAGCTAAAGGAGTATCCATCATCACAGAGATTGATCCGAGTCAAATTGTCCTTGGTGATAACGATCGGTTGGAACAGGTCATCGGGAATATTCTCGATAATGCCTTACGTTACACACCTGCTTCTAAAAACATCTATCTCTCGACCAAAACGGACGGTGAACGGACGGTCTGCACGATTCGGGATGAAGGAGAAGGCATTCCACCTGAGCATTTGGAACGATTGACGAAACGTTTTTACCGGGTCGATAAATCACGGACCCGCAAAGACGGCGGAACCGGTCTCGGTCTCGCCATCACAAAACATATCATCGATCGGCATGACGGAACCATTTCCTTTGAATCGGCACTCGGTGAAGGAACGACGGTCCAAATCATCTTACCGTTGTTGCCGGACGAAGAAGATGGATTCGCTTGATCCACGTTGACCAAACCGGTTGATTACCGCCGGTTTGGTCTTTTGATTTTCTCAGAAAGGACGTTTTACTATCGAAGCGACATTTCTTCATTGGTTGGAGCAAGCCGATACATTTGCTGTACCGATCAGTCTGTTAGTCAGCATACTCGTTAGTTTGTTTGGTGTGTTGCCCAGTGCATTCATCACTGCCGCCAATCTGCTTTATTTTGGCTTTTGGGAAGGGCTTCTGTTATCCTTTCTCGGCGAGGTTCTAGGTGCCGGGGTCGCGTTTTACGTTTACCGCCGGGGGTTCCGGCAGATCGAGCCGCTGATTCGATCACCCCTTGTCTTGAAATGGCTCGAGAAATTGACGAAACAGACGGGATGGGACGCCTTTTGGTCAATCCTCTTTTTACGGCTGTTGCCGTTTGCCCCGTCCGGACTGGTCACCTTCTTGAGTGCAACAAGCGGTGTCTCGGCACTCGTGTTTTTGAGCGCCAGTACAATCGGGAAAGTACCGGCCCTCTTACTCGAAGCGTTTGCCGTCAATGAATTGATTCAGCGTGACTCACTCATCCCTTGGCTGATTGCCGGTCTGTTCCTGATCTGCTACCTGTTCTTTTGGAGGAAGAAACGACGGCAACAATCAGGTGTTAACGATTGATGCAACCGTTTTCTTCGTTTAGTGTAGAGAAGTACACAAAGGAGGAAAAGAGCATGGAATTACGTTCATTTGGTCAGACCGATATTCAAGTCTCCCCGCTCGGCTTTGGTGCCGGTCACATCGGTTCCGACGCTTTATCGGATCAGGAAGCAAGCCAGGTCTTGCACCAAGCCTTAGACCTAGGCATCCGCCTATTTGATACGGCGCGCGGCTATGGCTTATCCGAGAAACGACTCGGTCACTTCTTAAAACAACGCCGCCATGACATCGTCCTGTCGACGAAGGTCGGATATGATGTACCGGGTACAAAGGATTGGACCTTTCAAGCTGTCGCCGGTGGCATCGATCAAGCACTCTTGACGATGCAGACGGACTTCATCGATATTGTCCACCTTCACTCTTGCAGCAAGGAGATACTCGCTCAAGATGACGTCATCGAGGTGCTGGAACGGGCGAAACAGGCGGGAAAAATCCGGCTGATTGCTTATTCAGGCGATCGAGATGACTTGGATTACGCCATCAAAACCGGACGCTTTGACAGTTTTCAAACGTCGGTCAACCTTTACGATCAACGGGTATTGGCTGATTCCGTACCGGAGATTCACCGGCAACAAAAAGGAATCATCGCTAAACGACCGCTTGCCAACGCCCCTTGGCGGTTTGACACACGACCGGTCGGACAATATGTCGAGCCTTACTGGGAGCGGGCAGAGCAACTTGACTTCCCGCTTGAGGAATCGTCCTGGCTTGAGACGGCTCTTCGTTTTACCGTCTTTGAGCCCGGGATCACGAGTGCCATCATCGGCACGGCGAACCCGGAGCATCTAATTCGTAACGTCCGTTTGCTCGAACAGGGTCCCTTGTCGACGGCACGTGTCGCGGATCTAAAACGCCGTTTTCAGGAACAAGATCAAAATTGGCTTCAACAAACCTAAAAAAATGCCTCGTTCCTTTTAAAGAGGAATGAGGCATTTTCATTAAAATTTCTTCTTTTTCTTTTTTTCCAAGACGACGATTGCTTCGACATGCGCCGTTTGGGGGAACATATCATACGGTTGAATGTAGCTGACTTTATAGTCGGCTTTCATCAAATGATCACAATCCCGTGCCAGTGATTGTGGATTACACGAGACATAGATGATTTTTTTCGCTTTAGAAGAAATCATCGCATTTAATAACTGTGTATCACATCCGGCACGTGGTGGATCGACGATGAAGACGTCAGGTACCCAGCCCTCTTTTACCCAACGTGGAATCCAAGCTTCTGCTTTACCGACCACATAATGGGCGTGATTAAAACCATACTGCTTCATGTGGGCTGTCGCATCTTCAACGGCTTCTTCGACGATTTCCATACCACGGACTTCTTTTGCTCCGCTCGCCACCCAAAGACCAATCGATCCAACACCGGCGTATGCATCAACAACACGTTCTTCACCCGTCAAGGCAGCAGCTTTCACGACTTCTCCATACATCCGCTCCGCTTGTTCCGGGTTTAACTGGAAGAACGCCCGTGGTGACAGTTGATATGTGAATTCACCCATCTGTTCCTCAATCCGTTCCACGCCGCGGAGGATTTCTGTTTGTTCCCCAAACACACGTGATGTTAATTTATCGTTGATGTTCAAGGCGACTGAGATGACACCGGGAATGTCATAGATGTCACGTGACAATCCTTCAAGATCCTTAAACCCGTCCTTGAACGCCACTAAGACCACTTGAATTTCACCTGTCTTGATTCCAGTCCGTACGACGATGTTACGGATGACACCATCTTGTTTGGCTGAACTGTAAACCGGCACATTGTAGTCGTTCAACAATTGCGTGACCGCATTGTTGACACGTAATGTTTCTTTGTTTTGCACGACACACTCATCAATCGCCACTAAACGGTTCGAGTTTGCGGAGTACAGACCACTGACGATTTGGTTGCCTTCTTTTCCGACGGCGAATTGTGATTTGTTGCGGTATTCCCATTCTGTCGTACCAATCGTCTTACGGATATCAGCCTTTTCAACATTGAGTTTTGTTGATTTGGTAAAGGCGTTCCGTAACATCTCTTCTTTATACCGGAGCTGTCCTTCGTAGCTCATGTGCTGGAGCTGACATCCTCCGCATTGGCTGTAGATCGGACATAACGGCGTCACACGATCGGGTGAACGGACGTCCCGCTTGAGGATTTTAGCATTGGCAAAGTTATTATGAATTTCTGTAATTTCGATTTGAGCGGTTTCGCCGACAAGCAGACCTGGTATAAAGACGATTTGTCGTTCCAATGTCGCGATCCCTTCACCGTTAATCCCCATGCGTAAGCAAGTCACGGAACGTGTTTCGCCTACCTGTAATTTAATTTTTGTTGTCATCTGATCCATCCTTTCCATGATCCAAATCAAAAAGCGGTCTTTACGAACCGCTTTCTGATTCCTCATGTTCCTTCATATCTTTTGCATAACGAAGCACCTTGGCTTTCAACTGATCCAAGGAAGCGGCTAAACGTTCCAAATCCTCAATATCTGATGTTTCATCCAATGAATCAATCGTATGGCATAAAAGCTGCATTCTTGATTTTAGCACATTCATCTGCCCAAGTTTATCAGTTCTTGCTTTTCCCATTATTCTGACTTCCCTTCTTCTTCTTTCTTCCATCGTTCATTTAGCATACGATACATAATAGAGCACTAAAAGGAGGAATATGATCATGTCATTAAAATCACCCATCACCATCGAGAACGATCCGTGGGAAGCATACCGCGATATTGAACAGTACGGGCACTCCATACTGACGAATATCGAAGTCACGACCACGACCCTTTGTAATATGCGCTGTGAACATTGCGCCGTCGGATACATGTTGTCGAACAGCGAAACACCTACCATTCCAGTCGAACTCCTCATCAAAAGACTGGACGAGATCGAACATCTCCGCGCCTTCTCAATTACAGGCGGGGAACCGATGCTGTCGATGAAATCGGTTAAGGAATACGTTGTCCCTCTACTTAAGTATGCCCACGAACGCGGGGCTAAAACCCAAATCAACTCAAATTTAACACTTCCCCTCTCACGATATGAGTTGATCATCCCTTATCTGGATGTTTTGCATATCTCACATAACTGGGGAACAGCCGATGACTTCATCGATGGTGGTTTCGCCATGATGGAGCGTAAACCCTCTCGTGAAGCCCGGACAAAATTGTTTGAACAGATGAAAGAAAATGCACGGATCCTGAATGCGCGTGGTGTCCTTGTCTCCGCTGAAACAATGATAAACAAGCGGACGTTACCGCACCTCGAAGCCATCCATCAGGAAATCGTCGACATGGGTTGTGTCCGGCATGAAGTGCATCCGATGTACCCGGCAGACTTCGCGTCGATGATCGAAGCGGCCAGTCTCGATGAAATCCGTGACGGCATTCACCGTCTACTGGATGCCCGTGAAAAAAACGTCTGGATGCTGTTTGGAACACTTCCGTTTTATGCCTGCTCCATGAAAGAAGAAGATTTAACGCTCCATCGCCGTCTTCAAAGCGAAACGAACGTCTCCGTCCGAAATGATCCCGACGGTCGTTCGCGGCTTAACGTCAACATCTTCGACGGAGAAATCATCGTCACGGACTTCGGGGACGAACTCGCCTCACTCGGAACGATTCATGAGACATCCTTTAATGATGCCTACGCGATGTGGCGCCAAACGGAACTGAATCAAAGCTTGTCCTGTCACTGTCCGGCCGTTCAATGCCTCGGTCCAAACGCCCTTGTCAAAAATGCATATTATCCGGAAGTAGACTTCCTCAAACAATTCAGCCGCCTCTGATCAGGTTTGAGTCTCTTTGAAAACGGGAAAAGTCTGTCACAAAGTTGACACACTTTCCTTGTTCGAAGGGGGTTTCAAAAATGGAATGGCTCGTTGGGATTGTTGCGATTATTGGAATGTTCAGCATGGTACTCGGAATCATGATGATTGGCATTCGTGCGTCTCACAGTATTGAACACGACGAAGTGTTCGATCAAACGGATTGGGACGAACATCTCTTGCATATGCCACGTCCGACACGGTTCGAACAAAAAGATCAATAAAACGAACATGCCCCGGTGTACAGATGTACATCCGGGGCATGTTATGCTTAGTAAAAAAGAAAGGCAGTTGTTTGTTGTGTCACGTCGTTTTGCTCTGATTCTTTCAATCGTATTTATTTCAGGTTTTACCCAAGGACTACTCATCCCGTTGCTTTCTATTTTGCTTGAACGTCAAGGAACACCTGCTTACATAAATGGATTAAGTGCTGCTGTTCTCTACATCGGTGTCATCGTCGCCGCTCCATTGATGGAAAAGCCGTTGCGTCGTCACGGTTACGTCCCGGTCATTTCCTTCGGACTGATGCTAGTCGCTGTCGCCGTCTTCGCCTTTCCTCTTATTCCAAGTGTCCTTGCTTGGATGGTGTTACGGTTCGTCGTTGGTTTTGGTGACCAGACGCTTCATTACGGATCACAGGTCTGGATCACTTCAATCACACCAAATGACAGACTCGGACGCACGATGTCCTTATACGGGATGGCGTTTGGACTCGGTTTTGCCCTTGGTCCTCTCGCTGCGCCGCTTGTTGATGTCATCGACTGGCTTCCTTTCGTCTTGACGGGGACATTGACTGTACTCGTTTTGATTTTCTTGCGACAAATGCCGAATGAGAAACCATCTGATATCATGCCGGAAGAGCTTCAATCCGCCGCTTCTCGCTACCGGCTCGTCTTGACGAGTGCCTGGTTTACATTATTGCCGGGATTCACGTACGGCTTTTTGGAAGCAACGTTAAACGCAAGTTTCCCTGTTTTTGCGACACGAAACGGGTATGAGCTATCCCAGACAAGTACGTTAATTACAACTTTTGTCGTTAGCTCTTTATTGATGCAGTTACCACTCGGTCGCTTGGCGGATCACTTCGGAAAACGGAACACGCTGATCACCGTCCTCAGTATTGGAAGCATTGCTTTTTTAATTGCCTGTTTTCTGTTCCAAAGTTACGGTGCTTTGTTCACGATTTTTGCGATTAGCGGGATGGCCCTCGGATCCACCTATTCGCTTGGTGTCGCTTATATGACGGAACAACTTCCGAACCATTTACTGCCGACCGGGAACCTGCTTGCCGGCATCTCCTTCAGCCTCGGATCGATACTTGGACCGATTTCAGGGAGTCTGTTCGTCGCGTTACCCCCAAGCTTTTATTTCAGCTTGTTTGTACTGGTTCTCGCGACACTCGCCTACCTTCTGTTTCGTTCTAAGCCGGTGTCACCTTAATACATCACAGACAAAGACGGTCGCTCCTTATCATGGAACGACCGTCTTTGTCTTTTTCCGTCTACGGATCACGTTGAAACCGTACGTTTATTTTACGATTCCCACCTGCCGAAAACTATGCCAGAGCTTATCGTCGATTGCATACGGTTGTTCTTTTGCCCGCTTCAACTCTTCTGTTTCCAGCAAGACGACGACCTCTCGACCGTTGATTGACCAAACGGAGTCGTATCCTCTTTCTGCCTCAATGATTTCCACATCGACATCTCCATGTGTCTCTTTTAATTGCTGACTGACACAGGTGACGACGAACCGAGCAAACTCATCGCGTGGACGACGATTGGCAATGATCTTTCGAACGATCTCATTCCGTTCCACTTCTCTCATCTCCTCTCGTTTTTGGGTTGCACTAGCCTTTTTGGCAAGGCCGAATCGGTGGTTTTATGACCGTACAGAAAAAGCCGAACTAGTCGGCTTAAGCAACAAAACGATAAAACTAACAGATTGATTGAGACTATTTTTGCACGATTCAGAATCTTCGTCAACTCCGCTTTTGAAACCAAATCGGCAGATAGGTCGAGACTAGAATACCGGCGACGACAAACAATAAACCGATGAACGCCTGAGGTGGAATCGATTCGCCGAGAATAAGCGCCGACAGCGTCACGCCGAAAATCGGGACAAAAAACATGAACAAAGAAACACGACTGACTGGATTATATTTCATCAGCAAGTTCCATAATGTGAAACCAGTCGCTGACAAAAATGCCAAATACAGCAGCATCCATGCCGTCGTACTTGTGAATGTAAACGGGAACCACTCCCCGTTCATTACCGCACCGACGATGAATAAACCGATTGACCCAATGACCATCGCCCAACCGGTCATCGGTGCGACCGGATAACTCGCTGAATACTCCTTTGCGACCAAATTCCCGAAAGCACCGGAAATCATCGCTAAAATAAGTAAAATCTCTCCGACGCCAAACGTTACACCAGCCGATCCTTGCGGCCAGTTCGCCAGAATGACACCTGTAAATCCTAAAAACAAAGCAAGACCTTTAAATCGATTCAACCGGTCATCTTCATAACGGAAATGTGCGAGTAACATTTGAAAGAAGGAGGTCGATCCTGCGATGATCGATCCCTGCACCCCGGTAGACAATGAAAGGCCGATATAGAAGAAGACATATTGAAGAAAAGTCAGGAAGAAGCCCAGACGGCTGTAAGCAAGCGTCCGATTTTTTAACGTAATCGGTTGTTTAAACACCAACACACTGACAATCAGCAATAAGACACCGGCGAGAAAGAAGCGGTAACTCGCAAACAAGAGTTGCTCCCCGTATTCTGTCGAGGCGATTGCGAGCAAGTCATAACTTTTTTTAATGAAGGGAAAGGCACTTCCCCAGAGGAAGGTCGTCACTAACGCAAAGGCAACCATACCAAATCGATCGGTCAATATTTTTTTCATTTTTGCTGTTTCCTTTCCTGTTCCTTTTGACATAGACATGGTATAGTAGTTTTACAGATAATAATTATTATAATCTAGCGACAATGAAACTCATTATCATTGATGAGAAAACGTTGGTATTCAACATTCTCATTGTTTTAACATAATGATTTCTTTTCTCATTTAGACTTGAAAGGAGTTTTCCATATGACTACCTCTACTACTACTGATGTCCATCAGCGTTCCGCTCTCCGTCATGCTTGGGAGGAACATCACGAATTGATTTTAGCACTCTTTAGTGGAATATTGATTTTAATTGCCTACACACTTGAAAAAGTCGAGGTTCCCGCTGCAGGCTATGTCACGCTTTATCTCTCCGCCTATGTGATCGGAGGATATGCAAAAGCAAAAGAAGGATTGACCGAAACCTATCAGGAGAAAACTTTAAACGTCGAGTTGTTGATGATTTTAGCAGCCATCGGCGCTGCCGCGATCGGCTACTGGATGGAAGGGGCCATCTTAATTTTCATCTTTGCTTTATCCGGTGCCCTTGAAACCTACACTATGAATAAAAATGAGCGTGCTTTACAAAGTTTAATGTCCTTGCAGCCAGAAGAAGCCACTCGGCTGAACGCCGACGGTAAGCTTGAAGTCGTTGGTCTTGAACAGTTACTCGTTGGAGATATTGTTTACGTTCGTCCCGGTGAACGCATTCCGGTCGACGGCACAATCATCCGCGGTCAAGCAGCGATTGAAGAAGCATCGATTACCGGTGAATCCATTCCGGTTGAAAAACAAGCCGGTGATACGGTCTACAATTCAACGGTCAATATGAACGGTGTCTTGACGATTGAGATGACGAAAGCGGCAGATGAATCGTTGTTCCAAAAAATCATCCATATGGTACAAAATGCACAAAGCGAACAATCACCCTCCGCCCAGTTCATTGAACGGTTTGAAAGTCGTTATGTCAAAATTGTCTTACTCGTCGTCGCGTTGATGATGGTCGTTCCCCACTATGTCGTCGGTTGGTCGTTTGAGACAAGCATCTATCGGGCAATGATTTTACTTGTCGTAGCTTCGCCTTGTGCCCTTGTCGCTTCCATCACTCCAGCCGCCTTATCTGCCATCGCTGCTTCTGCCCGCAACGGTGTTTTGTTCAAAGGTGGAGCGCACATCGAGACGCTTGGTCAAGTCGATACGATCGTCTTTGATAAAACGGGGACCCTCACGACAGGCAAACCGATTGTCACCGAAAGCCATTACGCTGACGGAATCGATTCCGTCACTTTAAAACAAGCCGTCGCATCGATTGAAGCCCAGTCCAACCATCCATTGGCGCAAGCGATCGTGACCCATTTAAAAGCCGATGTCATCGAACCTTCCGCCTTCAAGGATGTTACAGGGTTCGGGATTGAAGCAACCGTGTCCGGCACCACCTACCGCATCGGTAAATATGCCTTCCACGAAGGATTATATGATCCGTTTGCTTCTATGGAACAGTCCTTAAAAGAGCAAGGCAACACGATGGTTTACGTCAGCGACGGTGAATCCATCATCGCGTTGTATGCCTTACGGGATACGATTCGTCCGGAAGCAAAGGCAGCCATCTCTTCCCTCAATTCACTTGGCATCACGACGATCATGTTGACAGGAGACAATCCGGTCACTGCTGCTGCCATCGCCAAAGAAGCCGGATTAAGCGATTACGTCGCAGAATGTCTGCCGGAAGATAAAGTCCGTTACATCAAGCAATATCAAACGGACGGCAAAACAGTCGCGATGGTTGGGGACGGCATCAATGATGCCCCTGCCCTGGCACTTGCTCACGTCGGAATTGCGATGGGTGAAGGAACAGACGCAGCACTCGAGACGGCAGACGTCGTGCTGATGAAAAACGATTTAGGCCGTTTAGCATACGCTGTCAATAAAGCACGCAAGATGAACCGTGTCGTCAAACAGAACATCACACTTGCCATCAGTGTCATCCTGCTGTTGATCATCTCGAATTTTTCACAGTTCCTGATTATGCCGTTTGCTGTCGTAGGTCATGAAGGATCGACGATTTTAGTCATCCTCAACGGATTACGACTTTTACAAAAAGATACACCGCTACAACACGCCCCTTCTTCGTTTTCCAAACAAGCAGCGGCTTAATACAAAAAAGCATCTGACATCGATAAAAAAACGATGTCAGATGCTTTTTTTGTGAGCTGTCGTTGAAGCGTCTCTTAGCCAAACGTATTGGTCGGAATCGAATCCAGATCTGCTTGTTCTCTTAAACGTTTTTCTTCCATTTTTTTAGGATCCGCCTTTTTCATGAAACGTTCCCAAGAAGCATTCAGCTCCGAACCCAGCAAGATGATCAATCCGGTAAAGTATAACCACAATAAGACGATGACGACACTACCAAGTGACCCGTACGTCTGATTGTAATTCGAGAAGTTAGATACGTAAAAACCAAAACCAACTGATAGGAGTTGCCAAACGATGACACCAAACACGGCACCAGGAATGGCTTGTTTAAAGGTAATTGGTCGTTTAGGTGCAACCCGGTAAAAGATCGAGAGGATAAAAATCAACAAGATGGTTGAAATCGTATACCGTAACACGGTCAATAAGATTTTCTGACCCATATCAATCGGGAGAACAAAATTTGCTAAGTAACTGATGATCGGTCCGCCGAGGACGTTTAATACGATCAGTAACAGCATCCCGATTCCGAGAATGATCGTTAACACCAAAGCAATTCCACGTGAGGCGACGAAACTACGCGGTGAAAAATCACCATATGCATGATTTGCTGTCGTAATCAGACGGTCTACCCCTTTAGAAGCCGACCAAATCGCAAGAATCGCCCCGATTGACAAGAGACCTCCCTGCGGTTCTTTGATCGCTTGGAAGATGACATCCGTAAATGTGTTGACCGATCCACCCGGTGCCAAGTCACGGATTTGTGATTCAAGCGTCTGTTGATCAATGTCAAAGAAAGATAATACCGAAATAACAAAAATGATACCTGGGAAAATAGATAAAAACCAGTAATACGCTAACGTTCCGGCATAATCCGTAATGTTGTGATCAGACATGCGTTGCTTTAGATTAAGGGCTAACCCTTTTGGATCACGTGTATGTGCCATCGTCATCTCTCCTTCATAAAAAAGAGGCAGTCTAGGACCACCTCATTGTCTTACTATACTTTTCCCCTGTTTAATCCAACTAAAAACCTCAATTATCTTCTAGCCGGATATCATAAAACCGTTCCGATGTGCTGTTTAGCTGTTCGGCAAGTGACGTCGGACGGACAGGTAAATTTAATAAATCTTTTCGTTTGATCCATAACGGCGTGTAACCGGAAGACGTATCTTCGAACTCTTCTCCGGTCCCGGTTCCAAATACACCTCCGGTCACTTTTGCCCAGTAATAAGGATTCTCGAGTCCGTTAAAACGAACAACTGCCGCGACGCCTTCCAGTTCGACGTCCAGTCCAAGCTCTTCATGAGCTTCTCGAACTGCTGTCTCTTCCAGTGTCGCTCCTTCTTCTCGTCCGCCGCCAGGAAATACATAATAAGTTTGTCCCGGTTTATCTCGACGGATTAATGCCACTTCATCCGCTTCATTAATCAAGATAATCGCACTTCTTTGAATCGGCATTACTTTTGTTCCCCTTTCGGATATGAGGACTCAACGAATGGCTTCAAGCATCTCTGGAATTAATCCATTTTCTGTGGACGCAATGACTTGTGCCGCCACTTTCATCCCCAGCTTTAAAGCATCCTCTGCTTGTTTCGAGTCTGTCAGCTCAGAAAGTACCGCAGAGAAGAACGAGTCCCCCGCACCTGTTGAGTCAACTACTTTCACTTTTTTTGTTCCGACGTGACCCGATGTTGCCGTGCGACGATCAACATAAACAGCACCTAACTCACTCATCGTAACGACAGTGAATGGAGCACCTTTCTTCGCCAGCTCATTCGCTACATGAATCGCATCTTCAACGGTCACAATCGATAAATCAGACAGGATTTCAGCTTCTTCCCGGCTGCAAATGAAGCCTGTGAACCCTTGTAGCAAGTGACGGTTACGCTCGATGACACTCAAATGTCCGCACACACCGTATAATGGCAACTCCATTTTACGACAAAGATGGATCAAGCGTTCAAGTACCGTTACCGATAAATCCAGGTCGATGGCAACAGCGTCGACGCCATCCAGCGCATAGACGGATTGACGGAGAATTGCTTCTTCCAACAGCTTCGCATCCGGTTGTTTAGAGATTGAAGTTTGAAGATCCCCTTCATTATCCATAACAGCAAGCCACATGCCCATTCCACGATCTTCGAGCATCTCGACATGATCCACGTTCGCTCCGTATGACTTTAACTCTTCGAGTACACCAACACCGATTTGATCGTTCGTAACCGTCGAGATAAAACGAACATCATTACCAAGCACGGCGAGATTTTGCGCCACATTCCGTCCTGTACCACCGTTCGAGAAGGTGATATCCCCGACGTTTTTCGCATCTTTATGCAAAGGTGCAAACGAAGTTCCTTTTATATCGACGAATACTTTTCCGATTACTGCAATTTTCTTCATTCCTGTTCCACCTCTAAAAAAATTTCATGAACCCGGAGGATCTGACATGCGTTCTAGGCACATTGCTTCCATTATAGTAAAATTTCAAAACGGTGACAACCAATCGAACCATCACTCTACATCACAAAAAAACCTTCTTCCATTTTTGGAAAAAGGTTTTTTCATTGAAAATCAGAAATTCGAAATGGTTAAACTGACGGCAAGCAACAGACCAAAAATCGTGTTGACCTTTCCTGTTTGCGCCATACCCGGCATCAATTCCTGCGGCGGTAGATCACGCCAGAACAACTTCACGGCTTTGATCATCAACGGAATACTCAGGAGTGCCAACAGTGCCCACCATGTGACGTTAAAGGCTACCACGGCAATCAGCAACGACAGCACGGCTGCCGTAAAGAAGGCAATCAACACATATACCGCTGCCTGATGACCGACGAGACAAGCAATTGTTTTTCGCCCGTTGACCTTATCGTTATCGAGATCCCGAATGTTGTTCGCGAGTAAAATCGAACCAATCAGAATCGCCACTGGAATCGAGATAGCGACGGCTTCCGTCGGAACATAACCGATTTGCAGATAAGCGGAAATCGCAATGATCACGTAGCCCATAAAAAAACCGGCAACGACCTCTCCAAACGGTGTATAAGCAATCGGCAAAGGTCCTCCCGTATAGATATAGCCGACAAACATCGAAACAATTCCGATCAACAGCAACCACCACGTTGTCTCGATACACAAGTAAATACCGAGTAAAGCGGAAATACCATATAAGGTCAAGGCAAATGCTAAAATCGTACCCGGTTTGAACCCATCGCGGACGATGGATCCCCCAATCCCGACAGACTCTTCCGTATCGAGACCCCGCTTATAGTCATAATATTCATTAAATAAGTTCGTCGCAATCTGAATCAACATCGACGCAATCAGCATTGCAAAAAACAGATCCAACCGCAGCGATTCGATGCGCGGTGCAACGATCGCCGTCCCCACGACGACAGGAACAAAGCTTGCCGTCAACGTATGTGGTCGTGTCATTCGCCAATATACAGCGATTGATTTATTCATATAATAAACCCCTTTCCTGTCTAAGTGTATCGGGTTTCGTTTTTTACTGTCAATGCTCAATCCCAGATAGCTTATTCCTTCTTTTTTTCAGGTAAAAAGTTTACACTTAGAATAAGTGAAACATATCACAGGATCTTTAGACTAGGGGGCAATGAGCGGTATGGCTTACGCTCAACACGAGCTTAAACAATGTATCGAACGTGCTGTTGCACATGCGAACGCATGTCAGCGGTCAATCGTCGCCGCATATTCATGGAATATCGAGGCGCAGGATGTAAGTGTGCTGGCATCCGGCACAGAAGAACGCTTTTATTTTACGACGCCCGATCGGTCGATGCGTGCCATTGGATTCGGTATCGCACAACAACTGAATACAGCTGGACCCGATCGTTTCTTACGTATGCAATCACAATGGTCGAACTTGAATCGGGATCATATCGGCACCGATTTATTTGCTTTTTGCGGTTTTTCATTTGCTGAACTGAAGCATACGGAATATCGATGGTCTTCATTCGGGGAAGCATCGATGACCGTTCCGAAATATTTGTACTTGGAACAAGACGGTCATACGACCGTAACGGTTTTTGCGTTGATTGAACCGCAATCTAACGCAGAAAAGATTTTAAATCAGTTGGCCGTCGAATATGCAGCGTTGCATACACCAAAGTCTGGTCAATTCGTCACACGAATTCGTCTGACACGCGACGGAAACGATGCTTTTGAAGCTTCATTCCATCAAGCAGCGCAATTATTGAAAACATCGCTTAAAAAAATCGTTTTGGCCCGTGAAGTAGTATACGAGTTGGATCAACCGGTTGATTTAGCCGGTCTCGTACAGGAACTGGAGTCTTCCCAGCCTGGAAGTTACATCTTCTTCTTCCAACCGACGGCTGACGAAGCTTTTATCGGTGCTACGCCGGAACGATTGGTCTTAAAAACCGGTCTTGAATTAAAAACTGCTGCTGTCGCGGGCTCTGCTCCGCGCCATATGTTGGAACAGACAGATATCGATCTTGGTCAATCGTTGCTACAGGATGATAAAAATCGGATGGAACATGCCATTGTCGTCGACTCGATTGAGAATACACTTCAAAATCTTTCGACACGCATTGAAAAACCACATGAACCGATGCTATTAAAAAATCGGCATATCCAACATCTGTATACACCAATTAACGCTACCTTATTACCGGAGGTCAGCCTTTTTCAGCTGATTGAGAAACTGCATCCGACTCCTGCACTCGGAGGAGAACCGAAAGAAGCTGCCGTTGCAGCCATTCAATCCATCGAAACATTTGAACGCGGGTGGTATGGTTCGCCTGTCGGGTGGATGGACGGTCAGGAAAACGGTGAATTCATCGTTGCCATTCGGTCCGGTCTGTTTACCGATCGAACAGCTGTCCTTTATGCCGGTTGCGGAATTGTTGAAGGATCACGCCTGCAAAGTGAGCTGGAAGAAACTGATACCAAACTATCACCGATGCTCCGGGCGCTCTCGCATCTTTGTACGGTAGAAAAGGATGATATTTATGTTGACTAAATGGATGCATCTCTTAATCGATAACTTAGTAAAGGGCGGTGTCCGGGATTTCGTCATTAGTCCGGGATCACGTTCGACACCACTCGCAATCGCCGCTTTTCTTCATCCGTTCAGCCGTACCCACGTCCTTATCGACGAACGGTCGGCTAGTTTTTTTGCTCTCGGCTTAACCCGAGCGGAAGAAACAGTGCGTCCTGTCGCTTTAATTTGTACGAGCGGAACAGCTGCGACTAATTATTATTCCGCTATTACGGAAGCAAACATCTTTGAATTACCATTAATCGTGTTAACGGCTGATCGTCCTCATGAGTTACGGGGCGTCGGAGCACCTCAAGCCATCGATCAGGTCGGTCTGTACGGCAAACAAGTCCGCCACGCTTTTGATTTGCCGTTGCCGGAAGAAACGGCTCTTCCATATGTAAAACATGTGGCAGAAAGAGCTGTCCTCCTTTCGTTGACCGAACCCGCCGGTCCTGTTCATATCAATGTTCCTTTGCGTGAGCCTTTGGTTCCAGCGCTCGATTTGTTGAGAACGGGACAACCGGTCGGTGAACCCGGTCCATTTCAAATGGAGACACAACCGACAAAGTGGACGGATATTTTATCGACCGAGCGTCTTTTGATCGTCATCGGACCCCAACTTTCGTTGAACGACACTCAAATTATTTTAGAGTATGCCGATCAAGCACGAATTCCGGTGTTAGCGGACCCGCTCAGTCAAGGCCGCCGTTTTTCCAATGATACGGTGTTTGGATATTATGATACCTGGTTAAAGGAAGAAACAATTCATGAATACATCCGTCCGGATCATATTTTACGGTTTGGGGCGATGCCGACCTCTAAACCGTATCTGCTTTGGTCCAAAGGAATCCCGACGACAGTCGTCGGTCATGCGTTGAATTGGCGTGATCCCCAGTTGCAGGCACAGTTTTTGAGTGGTCATCCGAGTCAACTGAAAACACTTCCGGTCACGATACACGAGCCGTCTTATCTCGAAACACTGCAACGGGCGGAACAAACGGTCCTGAACGTATTTTCCGATTTAGACGCCGAACTACTGACAGAGTACAACGTCGTCCGGGCATTAAACGCTGCACCTGAGGGCAGCTTGTTTGTTTCCAACAGTATGCCGATTCGTGATTTGGATACATTTTTACCGACCGGTACACCACTCCGGATCCTTGCCAATCGCGGCGCCAACGGCATCGACGGCATTCTTTCGAGCGCACTCGGATCAACATACGAATCCAACAATCGATATCTTCTCGTCGGTGATCTCGCGTTTCTTCATGACATCAACGGGTTAATGATGGCACGAACGATTCCGATTACGATTCTTTTGATCAACAATACAGGCGGCGGTATTTTCAGCTTTCTTCCGCAACATGAGCTTGACTCCGCTTTATTTGAACCACTGTTTGGAACAGCGCAAGAGGTCGATTTCAGTCACCTGGCTGCCGGCTATGGCGTGGATTATGAACGAATTTCATCAATTGCGCATCTTAAATCGACCTTGCGACAACAAGCGACTGCGACCCGGGTCCTGGAAATCGTAACCAATCGTCCGGAAAACGTTCGGCTCCACCGCTTGATTTGGGATCAGACAAACCAAGCATTGCAGGATGAATTCCGATGAAACTGCGTCATCACTCCTACCATGTCGAAATTATAGGAAGCGGTCCGCCCTTGTTGCTGTTGCATGGATTTACCGGCAGTAGTGCTACATGGGAAATGCTCGGACGCCGACTGCAGTCGGATTATACTGTCTACTGTATTGATTTACTTGGACATGGTCAGACAGTTGCTGCTCCCTATCAGCGGATGCGGCTGACGGAACAGGTGAAGGATTTACAAGACTTACTTGCGACCCGCGATGAAACCTGGTCTGTTTTAGGCTATTCAATGGGCGGACGGATTGCTCTTATGCTCGCCGCGACATCAAAACAGGTAAAACAGACGATTGCCGTCAGTACAACACCAGGCATCCGTTCGGCACATGAACGGCGATTACGACGGCAAGCCGATCGCCGTCTTGCCAATCGTTTATTAACGGACGGGTTGCCGAATTTCATCGCTTATTGGGAGTCACTCCCGCTCTTTGAAAGTCAACGTCACCTGCCGCTTGAAGTACAGGAGTCGATTCGCCGTGGACGCCTTGGACAATCGGCTGAAGGTCTGGCCGCTTCTTTGATTGCTCAAGGAACAGGTAATATGGCTCCGGTTTGGCATTTGCTTGATGCTGCGGCGATTGATTGGATTGTCGGTGAGGAGGACGTGAAGTTTAAAAAAATCGCCGACGAAGCCGCTCTACCGGAAAAAATTCACTTAATTCCCGCCGCATCGCATGCCCCGCATATCGACCAACCGGAAAAGTTTGTTACAATAGTAGAGAAATTACTCTTAACTAATCAAATGGGGGAATCGAAATGAGATACGTTCCAGAATGGACAGCTGCCCGCAGCTATGAAGACATCAAGTATGAAAAATGGAATGGGATTGCAAAAATCACAATCAATCGTCCCGAAGTACGCAACGCGTTCCGTCCGCAGACGGTCCATGAATTAATCGATGCTTTTTCACGGGCACGTGACGATCAAAATGTCGGTGTCATCGTGTTAACAGGGGAAGGCGATCTTGCATTCTGTTCAGGCGGCGACCAAAAAGTCCGCGGACATGGCGGTTACGTCGGTGAGGATGAAATCCCACGTTTAAATGTCCTCGATTTACAACGTTTGATCCGTGTCATCCCGAAACCAGTCATCGCGATGGTTGCAGGTTACGCTATTGGTGGTGGACACGTCCTTCATCTCGTCTGTGACTTAACAATTGCAGCGGATAACGCTAAATTTGGTCAAACAGGTCCTAAAGTCGGATCATTCGATGCTGGTTACGGTTCAGGTTACCTCGCACGCGTCGTTGGTCATAAAAAAGCACGTGAAATTTGGTACCTTTGCCGTCAATACGATGCACAGCAAGCCCTTGATATGGGTCTCGTCAATACAGTCGTTCCACTTGCCGATTTGGAGCAAGAAACAATCCAATGGTGTTCTGAAATCCTTCAGCATTCACCAACAGCACTTCGTTTCTTAAAAGCTGCATTCAACGCTGATTCAGATGGTCTTGCAGGTATCCAGCAATTAGCGGGTGACGCGACATTGTTGTACTACACAACAGATGAAGCAAAAGAAGGACGCGACGCGTTTAAAGAAAAACGTGATCCGGACTTCGGAAAGTTCCCACGCTTCCCATAATACAAAAAAGGTTCAATGTCGAAAGACGTTTGAACCTTTTTCGTATCATCTTAAAGAAAGGACGTGATTGTCAGTGTATCCTTGGATTTATACGCGCTCAAAAGAACAACCGGATGATGTGGCTCTCATTACGGACACCGTCCGTTTAACATGGTCTGAACTGTACGCACAATCCCATGCATTGGCCAGTTCCTGGGCACCTCTCCTGTCACGTGGAGACCGCATCGCCCTGTATGGTCCTTCGAGCAGCGATTATATCATCGCTATCCATGCTGCTCAGTTACTGGAACTAACTATCGTTCCAATCAATACCCGCTTGAGTCAAACTGAAGTTCATATGCAACTTAAACAAGCCGATGTTCGGTTCGTCATCTCAGATCGTCCGATCGACGGACCGGTTAAACGACTTCCGTTTCAAGTCGTCCATCCGGCGCCTGATGTTCTCGTTCGTCATATGCCGAAACATTACATTCAATCGATGTTATTCACAAGCGGGACGACCGGTCGACCGAAAGCCGTCGAACAAACCATGCTCAATCATTTTTCAAGTGCGATGAATGCCGCACGCCATACCGGTTCGCTTCCGGATGACCGGTTTCTTGTCGTCACGCCATTGTTCCATATGAGCGGCTTGGCTGTCGTCTACCGTTCGGTCATCTATGGTGTACCGCTCGTACTTGAACCACATTTTTCACCAAACAAGACGCTGACATGGATCCAGACAGAACGGATTACTCACATCTCGCTTGTCTCTGTTATGTTGGATCGGTTACTTGAAGCCGGTTTACGCCGCCATGACCTGCGTGTTGTCCTGACCGGTGGTGGACCTGTCCCCTTACCGATTTTGACGCGTGCACTTGATCGCGGTCTTCCGGTTATGCAAACGTACGGTATGACGGAAACGGCGTCACAAGTCGCAACCCTTCTACCGGAAGATGCCATCCGCAAAATGGGTTCAGCCGGCCAAGCGATTGCTCCGACAGATATCCGGATTAACCGGTATCAAGAAATCGAAGTCAAAGGTCCTACTGTCATGAACGGTTATTTTGCCAACCCCGAAGCTACCGCTTCAACATTTACCGCTGACGGTTATCTTAAAACAGGTGATCTTGGACGACTGGATACCGACGGTTACTTATATATTCTTGACCGCAGAAGTGATTTAATCATTTCCGGCGGTGAAAACATTTATCCGGCCGAAGTCGAAGCGGCCTTATTATCCATTTCTGGCATTACGGAAGCAGGTGTTGTCGGACGATTTGATCCGACCTGGGGGCAAGTTCCTGTTGCTTTTATCGTCAGTCATTTGGAAGAGTCCATCGTTCGTCAGGAAATGGAACAGTTACTGGCAAAATACAAGTGTCCTGTCACTTATTTCTTCCGGGATACATTACCCCGGAATGCAAACGGAAAGCTGCTTCGGCGTCAGCTGAAGGAGTCGCTATGACCATCACACTTCGGCATGCTGAACTGTTTGATGTCCGCTTGACGTTCCAACAACCGATGAAGACGGCAATTTCTACGCTAAATCAACGACGAACGACCATTTTACGTTTGACAGATCAAGAAGGTCGAGTCGGTTATGGGGAAGGTGTTGCCTTCGATACACCGTGGTATACATCTGAGACACAAGCGTCCCTGCGCGCCGTTTCACCCCTTCTGTACCGTCTTCTTGTGGAACGCCCCCTCTCTTCGCCAGAGACTGTCCGGGAACGATTCCAGCCGATTCAAGGAAACCAAATGGCGAAAGCAATGTTTGACGGTGCCGTTTATGAATTATTTGCTCAAGCAGAAAAACAATCACTTGCTGCTTATTTGGGTGGAGACGAACAGACCGCCATTCCGTGCGGAAAGGCACTCGGACGGACATCTGCCGAACAGACCATTGAGACCGTAGGCCAAGCCATCGCAAACGGATTTGACCGAATTAAGTTAAAGTTGGCACCGACGGATACAGGTGTTCTCGAACAAGTAAGAAAAGCGTTTCCGGACGCTCCGTTAATGTTTGATGCCAACGGTAGTTTCCAACTATCTGATCTTCCGCTTCTTCAAGAATGGGATGCTTTTTCTCTCCTCATGATGGAACAATTGTTTCCTGCCACAGACTGGATCAGTCATCAACACGCGGCTTCTTTGCTCAAAACCCCGCTTTGTCTTGATGAATCGATTCAGAGTCCTCAAGATGCTGTCTTGATGCAGTCGTTGCGTGCAGGGCAGATCATTAATATTAAACCAGCGCGTCTTGGTGGTCTGACGGAAGCTCTTCGTGTCCGGAACCTGTCCCGTTATTGGCTCGGCGGGATGTTCGAAAGCGGAATCGGACGAAGGCAGACGCTTGCTTTCGCTACCTTACCGGGTCTTGCCTATCCAATCGATATGTCAGGAACCGATTCTTATTTTACCGAAGACGTCCTCGAACAGAACTATGTCGTCGAACAAGGGAACATCCGTTATGCCGAACATCCTGTTTCAGCAGACCGTCTGAACCGTTTGACACATTCAAGACAGATGCTTTAAATTAAAGAGCACACTTTCCCGGAAATCGAGAAAAGTGTGCTCTTTTGTCTGATGTTCTGAACTAATCCTGTTAATCGACCTTCGTTAAAATTTCATATCCGTCTTTTAAAACGATGACACTATGTTCAAATTGAGATACCAAACTTTTATTTGGTGTATATAATGTCCAACCATCCTTTTCGTCTTCCATACAGAACTCGTCCCCTGTCGAAATGAATGTTTCGACAGCAATGACTTGTCCTTCTTTCAACAAATCATTTTCCTCGCGACTGAAGTAGTTGGAAATGGACTCCGGCTCGCCGTGCAGCGTCTTCCCTAAACCGTGTCCCGCCAAGTTCCGGATGACGGTAAAACCGCTCTTGCGCGTCTCGGCATAAATCGCTTTACCGATTTGATTGACTTTCGTTCCGGCTTTCACTTTCTCTAATCCTTTTTCAAGGGCAGACAAAGAGACTTCAACCAAACGGACATCTTCCGGACGACGGGCTTGCCCCGCGATAACTGTCTTACCTGTGTCGGAATAGTAGCCATTCTTTACGGCAGAGACATCGACATTGACGATGTCGCCTTCTTGGATGACATATGCCCCGGGAATACCGTGCGCTGCCACTTCATTCACACTGATACAAGTTGCCCCCGGAAAATCATACATGACGATTGGCGCAGATTCCGCTCCTTGTTCTTTTAGGATACGTGCTCCGATATCGTCCAGTTCCTTCGTCGTAATACCTGGTTTTACGGCATCGGCCATTTCATCGCGTGCAATCGCAACGATCCGTCCAATTTCGCGTAATGCCTCATAATCATAATCTAACATCATTCATTTCCTCCTCATTCACTTAATCGTGCTTGATATAAATACTCTGCTGAAATATCAGCAAATAAGAACATTCCGTTATTCAGCGGCATACTGAACGTCCGTGTCTGTTCACCCGAACTGAAATCGACGTATCGGTCAGATAAGTACCCGGTATGCCTCCGTTCCATTGCTACCGTCGTCCGGATAAAGTATGGCCGGAAACTCCAATTATATCCTCGATAGAAGGAGTACCGTTTCCAGTCCCCGCTCTTTTTACTGATGTTCGACGATTGTTGGAACCCATTGGCATCCGTAATATAAAACCGAATGAACTCAGGCTCCATTTTCTTCGCTAACATCAGCAACCAATCATCAAGTGCTTCATCTGGTTTGACCGTCTGGCAATATTCATTAAAGCGAATCGTCCAGTCTTGCTCGAGTTGAAACAATCGGTTCATCTGTTCCCGGTCATACTTGTAAAACATCGGTACCTCATGAAGAAGAATCTCCATGCCAGGACATGTCGTCACCCAGTTCGGCGTCGTTTCGCCTAACAGATTCCCCATGTAGTACCGTCCACCATGCTGCCAAGCATACCGCAATTGACCAAGGTGACTGATGTTTTTGTAAAGTAATGGTGCCCCGAGCTGGTCGCACAAGTGCTCCATCGTTTGCAACAGATGAGGATAGCTGGCGGAAACCGTTTTTTTCTCGATCATCGATGCTAAATCGACGATCAGCATGTCCGGTGACATCGAAAACACCCGTTCGAGACTTGTTGCTTCCGCCCTGTCGAGTGCCACTTTCAGACCTGAGTTCTGATAGTAGGCGACGATTCGACCGAGACGGTCAAAATCATCCACTTGCACGTCGGTTAATGTGACATACAACCGATCTTCCGGAAAATCAATTTGCGCATCACGTAAAATACTCAAGAAATCTTCCCCGCCGTTCTCAAACAACCAAGCCGGTCGACAACGAATCAAGACAAAGGAGTGCGCATCAGCCGGCACTTTTTGAAACGCGTGCCGGATGACGTGACTCATCACTTCCAATTGGTACTCAATCGGGACGTCATCTTCTTGAAAAAATGGTTTTAACGGTTCTCCACGGAAATGTGACTGAATTTCATACCCTTCTACTTTAAAAGGCGCCGCACCAACGATTGGTTGGAACCAGGCCTCAATCTGTTCGGGATGAACAATGACATCTAATGCATCCATTCTGCTCCCCCCTCTTCTCTTGTTCCATCTTATCAAAAAAAGAACCCCTCTGTAATCAGAGAGGTCCTGTCTTTAAAATAAGGTTGTATCTTTTCTGACTGCGATGTACAAATAGACACCAAATGTCGCCGTTAAATAGATAATACTGAGCACTCCGTATTGAATACCGGTCGCCCCACCTTTTCCAATCGCCAAGACAAGAAAGATAATCCCGCCAAATAGAAGAGTTGCCAAAGGAATATAACGGAAGTGCCCTTTCGTCGTCCGTTCACTGATCCGTTTCGTCGCGACGACTAGCACAATGAGACAAATGAATGCCAAAGCGTAGGTAATATACACAAAATTCCGCCCTCTCTATATCGTTCATTGCTCATTTTAGCATGAGATTTCAAAAAAAAGAACCGACTTGTCTGTGACAAATCGGTTCAACTTTCTTACTTTTCAAAACGTGGTTTGCGTCCACCACGGTTACGATCACTTTCACTGCGGTTACGACCAGCGTATCCACCTTCACGACGATCTGATGATGATGAAGAAGAACTACGGTTTCCTTCAGAAGGACGACCGCCTTCACGACGTTCTCCACCACGCGGGTTGCTACCACGGTAGCCGCCACTGCTACGGTTAGAAGAAGAACCAGAACCTGATCCACCTTTATTACCGTAAGGACGACGGTTACCGCCGCCACCGTTGCTACCAAAACGTTTCACACGAATTGGTTCGATTGAAGAAATTTGAACTGGCGTTGCATCCGGCTCTTTCGTCAATCCTTTAAGCGCTGCTGAGATTAATTCAACTGCTTCGTACTCTTCAAGAAGTTCTTGAGCGAGTGTTGTATACTCTTGTGCATTTTTCGCTTCTACACGTTTGATTAATTCTTGTGCAGCAAGCTTCAAGTTGCCTTCTAGAATTTCATCAAGTGTCGGTGCGTGACGACGTGACATTTTTTTGTTTGTGACACGTTCGATTGTTTTGATTTGACCAAATTCACGTGGTGTAACAAACGTGATCGCTGATCCTGTTTTACCAGCACGACCTGTACGACCGATACGGTGAACATAGCTCTCCGGATCTTGTGGTACATCGAAGTTATAAACGTGTGTGACGCCTGTAATATCAAGTCCACGTGCCGCTACGTCTGTAGCTACAAGGATATCGATTGTTCCTTTTTTGAAACGACGGATAACTTGGTCACGTTTCGCTTGTGTCAAGTCACCGTGTAAACCGTCAGCCGTGTATCCACGTTGAACAAGTCCTTCTGTCATCTCGTCAACACGTTTTTTCGTACGACCAAAGATGATTGAAAGTTCAGGAGAATCCGTATCAATCAAGCGGCAAAGCACGTCGAATTTTTGATTTTCTTTTAATTCGATGAATGATTGATCGATGTTTTCGACAGTCATTTCTTTTGCTTTTACTTTGATGTGAGTCGGAGTCGTCATGAAACGATCTGCGATTTTACGAATCTGTGGTGGCATTGTTGCAGAGAATAAGAGTGTTTGACGAGTTGGTGGAAGTGTACCTAAGATTTTTTCGATATCTTCCACGAAGCCCATGTTCAACATTTCATCTGCTTCATCCAAGATGACAGTTTGAACGTGATCAAGGTTTAATGTTTTACGGTTCATGTGGTCCATTAGACGACCAGGTGTCGCGACGACGATTTGTGGGTTCTTACGAAGCGCACGAATCTGACGGTCGATTTGCTGCCCACCGTATACTGGCAAGGCATGAACACGTTTTACTTCACCAATGCGGTTAAGTTCTTCTGCTACTTGAATCGCAAGTTCACGAGTCGGTGCAAGGATCAAAGCTTGGATATGACGTGATTTTGCGTCAAGACGCTCAATCGTTGGAATACCGAATGCTGCTGTTTTCCCTGTTCCTGTTTGTGCTTGACCGATTAAGTCAACGCCGCTAAGACCGACTGGAATTGTTTCTGCTTGGATTGGAGTTGCTTCTTCAAAGCCCATTTTTAGGACACCTTTGATAAGTGCCTCACTAAGATTTAATTCACGAAATGTTGTCAATGCTAAATACTCTCCTTTGTCATATGAAAAGCGTCTGCCACTAAACAGACGCTACCGTAACGAATACAATCGACTACCTATTATAGCAGAAGCTCATCCTTAAAGATAGAGGCTATTTCTGCGTATAATAATGTTTAGGGAAGTCACCATCATAATCGTTGCCATAAGGGCGAGGGAAAGGCATGATGCCCGGACCGTACAACGCTCGAATTCGCGCCGCTTGCCCCCACTAGTGATGGGGTTTTATTTGGAAATGGTCGCCGGTACGTACCAGCCGCAACCACCAAAATGATGAATTCCTAACTATTTATTCGAAACGTAGGCTAAAGTTGGCTAACTTATTTCGTTAACCGAATACCCGTTTCATGTTTTTCTATTTTTTTGTCTTTCAACAATCGACCTAAAGCACGTTTGAAGGCAGCCTTACTTAGGCCAAATACCTCATCAATCGTCTCAGGAGGTGTCTTATCACCATACGTCATCTGACCATCATGTTCAAGCAGGTGATTCATGATCAAATCTGCATCGATGTCGATTGCCTCGTGAGCACGTGGTCTTGCTGAAAGTAATACTGTACCATCTGGCTTCACATTTGTCACCCGTAATTTCATAACTTCTCCAAGTCGCGGCCACCGTTCCATCTCTTGCTCATGAAGAAAACCAATCGTCTGTTCATTGACCCAGACGTTTACACCAGGGTCCCGTTGAGCAAAGACGAGTCCTTCGACGTCCATGTTATTCCACTCTTCCGGGGCTGGTTTTGCTTGTAAGTTGAAGTAAGCATAAGGAGCCGGATCTCCAAGCAATCGAAGTTTTTGGTCATGCTTCAGACGAATATAAAGCTGATCGCCTTCTTCCGGCCAAAACGTCCGACGCTGTGGCAAATCGTCGAGTGATACTAAAACATCTTTTTGAATCCCGATGTTCGCAAACACTCCTGTATTGTAACGTGTTCCGTTAATCGTCGTTTTCACATAATCCTCAAACGAAGCTTCCGGAATCGTCATTGAAGAAGCGAGCCGCCCTTCGTTATCTTGGTACAGGAAGACCTCTACTTCTTCATCGAGTTCCAGTTTTTTCGTTTGTTCATTATTATGAAGTAAGATGTCTTCTTCGCCGTCGCTTAAGAAAACACCAAAGTCCGCTTCTCGTTCTACTTTTAATGTGACAACCTGTCCTGCGCGTAATGCCATGTACGGTCATCTCCCTTCTGTCGTTTCCATCTGTTTTTTCCTAGTTTGTACCGTTCACCTACCATACTATACTCTTTTTCAGCCCTCTTCCGACACAAAGCAAAAGCGAACAAATATGACATTTCTGTGAACGGTTCTGATTTGAGTGATTTTTTTGATAAAACACGTTATGATTAGACAATAGGAAAAAGAAGGTTTAGTTTAGTTAAATATGGGGGATTAATATGTTTCATAACATTCAATCGCGTTCTTTTGCAAGACGCTTTACTAAAACATTGGTATTTGCTTTTTTCGCTTTCCTTGCGACGATCGGAATTGTTTTCGCAGAAGGTTCGAGCAGCACAGACCTCTCACCTAAAACGCCAGCGCTTCAACATATTGATACACCTTAAAATCTGCACTCATGGTGTGGATTTTTTTATTTTTTCCGAAGTTTTACAGGGCGATACAGGAAATCAGACTTTCATCGCGAATTTCTTAACAGATGTAGATCATCTAAACCAAGGAGGGCACGATCATGTGGTTTTACCTGTTCACGACGCTTACGGGTCTCATGAGTACATACTTAAGTTATACGTCCGGTTATTATACGGATTCCATCGGTGTATTTGTCTTTACACT
Organism: Exiguobacterium sp. S22-S28; assembly: GCF_043359615.1. Lineage (NCBI taxonomy): Bacteria > Bacillati > Bacillota > Bacilli > Caryophanales > Exiguobacterium > Exiguobacterium sp. S22-S28. Next base: position 38,915 of record NZ_JBHFFC010000034.1, read on the forward strand.
CGCCATTTGTTTATCACTCTCTTCTCTCAGACAACTCATTCGGACGTCTCACCAGTCCTATCTTGAATATGTGCAGCATCGTCGGGTCAAAAAACAGTATGAGCGCATGAAAAAACGTGAACAATCGTATCAACTGTCTTATAATCCACGGGAAACGATTCCGCCACTTGCATTATCCGCGACAGAACAGCATGATAAATAATGAATCTGATTTAACTTCGCATTAGGAGGAACCAAGTCATTATGAATGAAATTCCCTTATCCAACGGTTGGACCCTTCGTTATTCGCCTGTCATCGATCTTTGGTTAAAAGAAGATGGTGTTTTGCTCGTCGATCACGAAGATAAAGTCCGCCTCACCCTCATCCTCGACGAGGAAACGATGGAAATCAAACAAATCGACAATACCAACGCTTCTTTTTCAATTGATCCAACGACACGACGCTTGACGTTTGAACTTGGAGAGACTGAAGAAGAGTCTGAACCACGTTATTGGGAATGATGACGAAGACTGGGTGCGATACCCGGTCTTTTTTTGTACAATAATAACGAAAGAAGAAAAGGAGTCTGATGCCACTATGTTACGTACACTCATCTGGTTCATCTACTTTGGACTGGTTCTACCCCTTACATTACCGTTTCTTCCGGGGGCAAAACGTCGAACGCATGCCGCACGGTACGCGTACACACAAAAAGTTGCACACGCCTGGGCAAACTCGTTGTTACGGGTTGCCGGCGTAAAAGTCCGTCTGACCGGTCAAGAGCACATTCCGGCCGATCAACCGGTCGTCTTCATTGCCAATCATCAAGGTAATTTTGACGTTCCGATTCTACTCGGAAAAATTGATAAACCCAAAGCCTTCATCTCGAAAATCGAAGTCAATAAAATCCCAATCGTCAATGTCTGGATGAATCTGATGGGATGTGTCATGATTGACCGCAAAGACCGGCGCCAGTCCTTAAAAGCAATCCGGTCCGGGATCGAGACGATCAAAGATGGACAATCGATGATCATTTTCCCGGAAGGAACACGTTCAAAAGGTGGTCCGGTCGCTGAATTTAAAGCTGGCAGTTTTACACTCGCGACGTCAAGCGGAGCACTCGTCGTTCCGATTGCGATTTCTGGCAGCTACCGCGTCATGGAGGAAACCGGTCGTATCCGACCGGCGACCGTCGATGTCACGATTTTAAAACCCATCGATCCTAAAACGATGTCTCAAAAAGAATTGGTCGTTTTGGTCGAACAACAAATCAAGGAAATTGTAGAAGGAGTCTGACATGTTACTTAAAGTCGATCAACTAAAAAAAGAATTCGCCGATAAAATTGTATTCGAAGACGTCACATTTTCCGTCAGTCCGGGTGACCGGATCGGCATCATCGGTGTAAACGGTACCGGAAAATCGACCCTGCTCCATATCTTGGCAGGACAAGAAACGGCTGATTTCGGTGAGTTACATCATCCGAACGACTACCGGATCCGTCTACTTTCCCAGTCAACGGATTATCCGGAAGATCAAACCGTCATGCAGGTTTTATTGTCAGGAAATACACCGACCATTAATGCACTCCGGCATTATGAAGTCGCCCGCCTCGCTCTCGAGCAGGATCCGACGAACGAAACGTTATTGACACGCTTCATCAGTGCACAAACGGAAATCGATGCGGCAAATGCCTGGGATACCGAATCACGCCTAAAAATGATTTTAAATAAACTCGGCATCACGAACCTTGAGGCAACGATTGGTTCCCTATCCGGCGGACAACGAAAACGGGTTGGTCTGGCAGAGGCTCTGCTCGACGAAGCCGACCTCTTATTACTCGATGAGCCGACGAATGAACTCGATGCCGAAACCATCACTTGGCTCGAATCGCAAATCAAAGAATACCGTGGTGCCATCCTAATCATCACCCACGATCGTTATTTCTTAAACCGGGTCACAAACCACATGATGGAAATCGCAAACGGAACGGCTTATTTTTATGTAGGCAATTACGAATCCTTTTTGGAAAAGCGCTCAGAACGGCGGGAACGGACTGCATCAATGGAAGAAAAACGCCAAAACATTCTACGCCGGGAACTTGCTTGGTTACGTCGGGGAGCAAAAGCGCGGACAACCAAACAAAAAGCACGGATTCAACGTGTGGATGCTCTGCAAGAACTGTCTTACGAAGAAGAAGAGGCCACCCTCGAAGTGCAGGTCGGTTCAACACGACTCGGAAAAAAAGTCATCGAGGCGCTTGAAGTCGGTCAACAGTTCGGTGACCGGACATTGTTTGACGGATTCAACTGGTTATTCGGCCGCAAGGAACGATACGGGATCGTCGGTCGTAACGGCAGTGGAAAGTCGACCCTCTTGTCCATTCTTGCAAAACGTTTGGAGCCGACGAGCGGTGAAGTCATCCATGGTGAAACCGTAAAGGTCGGATTTTATGGACAGTTTGCAGAGTTCAGTCATCCAGAGCGTCGTGTCATCGAAGAAGTCGAACGGATTGCCCAAGTCATTACTACGCTCGACGGTCAAGAAATTACAGCAAGCCAAATGCTTGAACAATTTTTATTCAAACCGGAAGCACAGTACAAACCGATCGGCAAGTTATCCGGAGGTGAAAAGCGCCGCCTGAAGCTGTTGACGATTTTAATGGACGAGCCAAACGTACTTTTCCTCGATGAACCGACCAATGATTTAGACACAGAAACACTTTCCGTTTTGGAAGATTACTTGGACTCATTTCCCGGTACCGTCATCACGGTCAGCCATGACCGCTATTTCCTTGACCGTGCCGTCGATCGGTTGCTGGCATTCGAAGAGGGGCACGTCGTTTCTTATTATGGACAATACACGGATTATTTGGAGCAGCGGGAACTTCCGATCGGACCAACGGATGCTCTGTCTTTGCCGAAAGAACCGACCGTTACTGAGACAAGGACAGTTGAGGCACCTAAAAAATTAAGTTACCAAGAACAACTCGACTGGAAATCGATTGAATCTCAAATCGAGGAAGCCGAGTTACTTGCCGAATCCCTTGAACAACAACTCGCATCGTCCGGAAGTGATATAGGTCAGGTTAACGATCTGTACCAACAAATCGAACATGCTAAAGCCCAAATTGATCAGTTGATGGAGTATTGGACATACTTGTCCGAAAAAATCGAAGCCTACGAACAGTTTAAAAAGTAATTTGCTCTTTTGAATAAATCGTACCCTCGCGTCTTTCAGGCGGAGCGTACGATTTATTTTTTTGAAATGAATGAACCGGCAAAAAGCAGTGTATGATAGAAAAAAGAAAAAAAGTTAGCGGTTTCCACTTTTTCGTCATCCGTCATGTCAGGAGGCAGTTTAATGCAACGTTCTTCCTATTTCATCAAATGGTTTCCCGTTCTATTTTTAATTTCGGCTGTCCCGGTCATGATTTCCTATGCTGATCCATCGATTCCAACCCTTGTCATCGAACAAGTTTCACAATATCTTTCCTTGATTCTAATTGCTTTCTTCATTCTCGTTGCTTATCAAAAAGAACGGTTGCTTATCGTTCCAAGGCGTAACTTTTGGTTGCTTGCCTTAGGTTCTTTATCGTTATCCGTAATCGGTTCAATTTTAGAAACGCTTCACCTGTTCACTTCACTTCCTTACATATCAGGACTCCATAGTCTGATGTTATTCTCTTTGTCCCATTATTTATTTTTATATGCGATTTTTTACCGGATTGTCTCTAAAAAAAGTTTTGGTCAACATGTGTTAGCTTTTATGGATGCGATGATTTTAGTGATTTTTTTAGCACTTGTCGCCTTTCATATTCTAAACGGATTGGTGGACCCGACGATTAACATGTTCCCCTATTCGCTCGTCGTCTTCGTCAATACATCGCTTGGTCTGTTTGTCTTTTTCTACTTTTTCTTTATTCAAGACACACACTGGGTTTCGCGGACAACATTGTTTTTATTATTTTTATCGATTTTCATTCGTGGTCTGTATGAGATATCATCCGTTTACTTTCCGGCATTTACGAGCCAGTATTTGATGTTTTCGCCGATTCTGATTCGATTGGCCCAAAGTGCGGCAATTCTTTGGCACATTGATCATATCCATGAAGGAACCAACACCTCATCGATTGTACGTCGGGCCTGGCTTCCCCTTCTGTCACTCCCGTTGTTTTTTCACTACCTTATGGAACAACAAGGAGAAAAACGAGATCTCTTCATCATTTTATTTTTATTGATCATCCGGCAAATTTTAATTACGAGACAGCATACCTCGATCGTCCGACAACTCGATACCCGTAATGAACAATTAGCTGAACGCGTCGGACGACGAACGGAACAGATTAAGGAAAGCGAACAGCAAGTAATTCCGCTGTTTTTAGGACATCCTGATCCGATTATCCGTTTTAATCAAATGGAGCAACCGATTTATGCGAATCGGGCAGCCCAACACATATTTGATCTTCCCGCAATGACCATTGAGAAGACCACTGATGCCCTTCATCATCTCCAAACCGCTTTGACTTCAGGTGTTTCGTCTTATGAAAATGAGTTAAAGCAACAATTCGAGTTAATGACCATTCCAATCGTGATTGCGCAGGCTCCAGTCGGTCGTTTCTTGATTCTTCATGATGTAACCGATCGAATGAACCGACAACGGCAAATTGAATATCATGCCTATCATGATGGATTAACAGGTATCAGGAACCGCAGAGCGCTCGAAAAAACCTTTCATCAAATGGTACCTGCACTTCATTATTTAGCCTTAATTGATTTGGACGGTTTCAAACAGATTAACGATACCTACGGTCATGAAGCAGGCGACTATGTGCTAGTGGAAGTCGCCCGGCGTCTTTCGAAAGGGCTCCAGTCCGATGAATCCGTTTATCGTCTCGGTGGTGATGAGTTTGCTTTCCTGACCACTGCTGAAGATGAGCTGTCCTTGAGACGGCGCTGCAAACTGTTGATGCAGCCGATTAGTTCTTCTTACATGCATCAGGGACAAACATTACACATTACAGCAAGCGTCGGCGTGGCGCACTATCCCGCAGACTCCAGTCTTGAGCAATGGTTGAAACATGCTGATCTCGCCATGTATCGGGTTAAACATCAAGAAAAAAACGGCATCAGCATCTATCCATTCGATTTTTGAAGTCGGAATCGAAGTACACTTCTCCTGTTTCTACAAAAAAGCACGCTTCCTGCATTTTCTTTTCGAAAATGCAGGAAGCGTGCTTTAAAATTGTCTTTTACTGATTCTTATTCTTCAGGACGTGGTGCAATATTTCCCTCTTCGATGTCAAGCAACAAATCAATCAGCTCGGCGCAAAATTCCGGATACTGCCGTAACAAAGCATCGTCACCCACCTCATCCACAAAATCCGCTAACAGAATCCGGACTTCCGGCACAAGTGCTTTCGCAACCTTCATGTAGGCAATCGCAAATCGCCACTTCCCGGAAATATAGAGAAGTTTTCCAATCAATAAATCACCGATTTCGACTTCGATCTCTGCTAAATCAGTCTGATAGGTTTGTTTAGACATAATATCAACGACTCCATGTTCTTCAACGAGAAACAAGGAAGGTACCGGATCCGCCAAGCCGCGTAAAGCACGATACAGCCCAGGCGACATATCTTCTTTGACTTGTTCGAGAAAACGACCGTGTGGTGTCTTCCCTTGCTCATCTGTCTCGTAGAAGATGGCCCAATCGACGAATAAATCACGGAATAACTCGGCGTCCTTTAAATACCATCGTCCTTCCGTTGCAATTTCTTCGATGAATGCGACCCAATCCGTACTTCTCGCTGTCGCCGCTTCTTGGTACATCGTTTTCAGCGCCGTATTCATCTCCGCTTCAGATACTGACGTCGGAAAAGGAATGATTTTTCGTTCGCTCTTCATCGTGTCGGTCCTTTCCGGTGTGGGTTCGCCGGGCGTTTAATGGTTTGGGGTTCAGTTTCTTCTCGTTTTGGAATCACTTCCCCACGATAAATCTCCATTTCTTCTAATTCCACACCCATTTGTTTAGTTAACGTCTTCAGGTGTCTCAAATCGTGATCTGTCACAAGGGCCAATACCATTCCAGAAGCATTTCCACGTCCCGTCCGTCCAGAACGGTGTACGAAATCATCAAAGGATTCAGGTAAATCATAGTGCACGACATGCGTAACGGCTTCAATATCGAGCCCGCGAGCCGCAAGGCCTGTCGTCACGAGCAACGGGAATTCCCCCCGTTTGTATGAGCGGAGTGTTTCCATCCGTTCCCGTTTTCCTTTTTCAGCGTCAAGAATTCGGTATTTTAATGAGAACTTACTCAGTTCGCCGTTTAACGGTCCGAGGAATGAACGGTTGTTGATGAACGTCAATACCTTCGCACCCTGCATGTTCGCCAGTCGACGCAAGTATTCTGGCTTAAGACGTCGTGACATCTCGATATAACCAAATTTCACTTGCGTACTCATAACACGCTCCACTTTAATCCGTGCAGGCTCATTCGCAAATAACGTTTTTCCCCATTCGGCTGTCCGTTCCGGTAAAGTCGCCGAGATGAAGGCCAGTTGACGATCACGCAGCGCACTGTTGGCAATCCGAGTTGCTGAAACACTCATTCCACTCTCATAAATTTGATCGGCTTCATCGAGAACAATCAATTTTACCTTATGCATCTTTAGTTTTTTAGAATCAATCAGTTCAACAAGTCGTCCCGGCGTCCCGACAATGATCTGCGGTTTTTTCTTCAGACGCTCATGCTGACGTTTGAGTTCGACGCCACCAATAAAAGCACCTGATTTAATGCCGCTTCCTTGCGAAAACAGTTGGATGACTTGATGAATCTGCATGACCAGTTCACGTGTCGGTGCTGTAATCACGACTTGAATATGCGGTTCATTCTCATCGATCAATTCTAATGCCGGGATGACATATGCTAATGTTTTCCCGGTCCCAGTCGGTGCTTCAACCAACACATCTTTTCTTTCGCGTAATAATGGAATTGCCTGTTCTTGAACCGGCATCATTTTTTCGAAGCGGGCGCGTTCCCATGCTTCTGTAATAAAAGGTTTCATAAAGTCCATAACGTGTATTCTCCTACTCTCTTATGCATCATTCTGTGACATATTCAAATTGATCGGTCGTTTCGTCACGTAAACCACGCAACGTTTGCGTATACTCATTTCCTGCATCGATGAGCCGGATGTGATATACCACTTCATTGTCATTTTTTATTTCTTCCGTCAAAATTTCAAACCCTTGAATGACCCGGTCTTGAAGCTCGTCCGCCAGTTTCGGAAACTGACTGAGCACCGGATAATCGAATCGGACATCACTCGGACGACGTATCAGCTTCGCCAAGTATTTTTCTTTGTATCCGATAAAGTCTTCAAAATCAAAGTCATCTTCAAAACGAATCCAAAACCCGTCTTCTTCAAACTCCGTAATCATTCCCGTTCGTGGCGTTCCTTCAGTCGATACTTTTAACGTCACCCAATCACCTGTTCTATAATCGGCACGGTCTTCCAACAGCAAAAAATCCATTTCATGCACCTCCACGGTCTATATTCCCTTTTTCATTGTCAACGATACGTCATAAAAATACAAGATAACCTGGTGTGACTTTTATCACCCTTCAAACTGTCTTGTTCAGATGAGTATGAAAATAGTGATACAGATTCTAAAATATGGCTGTATTTCGCCCTTTTTCTGTTTTCCGAGCATATTCCGATAACTGGTACACATTTGAGTGACTCCTTATATACCAACGTTTTTCAAGTCTCCCACGCTTTCACCGGGATGTAAAACTCTTCTCACCTTATGTTTGTTACACTATTCACATAAGGGATATATCTTGGACTGATCACCTTACAAACAAAGGAGTGTTCGTGATGTTACTTGAAAAAACACCAGCATGGCAACAATTCGAAACAGGAACGTGGAACGATCAGATTGACGTAGCTGATTTCATCCGTCGAAATCGGACAGAATACCGAGGGGATGATCAGTTTCTTGCAGGTCCAACAGTTGCTACGGAAACACTGTGGCAACAAATCATGAATTTGACAAGCGAAGAGCGGACACGCGGTGGTGTATATGCCGTCGACGCTGCGACACCATCAACAATCCTGTCACATGGTCCTGGATACCTCGATCGTGACTTAGAAAAAGTCGTCGGTCTCCAAACGGATGAACCGTTCAAACGCTCAATTCACCCGAACGGCGGCATCCGGATGGTCAACGATGCGCTCGAGGCCTATGGTTTTGAGGCAGACCCTACCGTGACACGGACGTTCAGTGAATACCGGAAAACACATAATCAAGGTGTCTTCGATGCCTATACTCCCGAAATGCGCGCCGCTCGAAAAGCAGGTATCATCACCGGACTTCCAGATGCTTACGGACGTGGTCGGATCATCGGTGATTACCGTCGCGTTGCGTTATACGGAACAGCGTACTTGATTGAGCAACGGAAACAAGACTTACAGAACCGTGGTGGCTTTTTGTCCGAATCGATGATTCGCGACCGTGAGGAAATGAATGAGCAAATTCGTGCGTTGCAGGAACTGACCGAACTCGGCAATCGTTATGATTGTGACCTGTCCCGTCCTGCGGAAACGGCACAAGAGGCGTTCCAGTGGGTCTACCTCGCTTATCTTGCTGCCATCAAGGAACAAAACGGTGCCGCGATGTCGCTTGGCCGCGTCTCAACGTTCCTCGATATTTATATCGAACGTGATTTGCAGACCGGACGCTTAACGGAAAAAACCGCTCAGGAGCTCGTCGATCATTTTGTCATGAAACTGCGGATCGTCAAATTCCTTCGGACACCGGACTACAATGATTTGTTCTCCGGCGATCCAACCTGGGTTACGGAATCGATCGGCGGGATGAGTGAAGACGGCCGCTCAAACGTCACGAAAAGTTCGTTCCGCTTCTTACAAACACTGGTCAATCTCGGTCCGGCCCCTGAACCAAACTTGACCGTCCTTTGGTCGACGCAATTGCCGCGCGGCTTCAAGGAATTTTGTGCGAAAATGTCGATTCTGTCCAGTTCGATCCAGTACGAGAACGACGATTTGATGTTGCCGGTTTATGGCGATGATTACGGCATCGCGTGTTGTGTCTCTGCCATGAAAATCGGAAAACAGATGCAATTTTTCGGAGCACGCGCGAACTTGGCAAAAGCGCTCCTCTATACGTTAAATGGCGGCATCGATGAAAAACTCAAAATCCAAGTTGCGCCGAAAACCGATTTGATTCTCGACGATGTCTTGGATTATGAAACGGTCATGGCGGCTTACGACCGTCAGCTCGACTGGTTGGCCGAACTGTACGTCAACACATTAAACGTCATCCACTTCATGCACGATAAATACAGTTATGAACGCATCGAGATGGCGTTGCATGATCCGGAAATCCTCCGGACGATGGCATGCGGGATTGCCGGGCTGTCCGTCGTTGCTGACAGTCTGTCCGCCATCCGCTATGCCAAAGTCTCACCGGTTCGCGACGAGAACGGACTCGCCGTTGACTTCAAGATCGAAGGAAACTTCCCGAAATTCGGAAACAATGATGCCCGTGTCGATCAGATGGCAGTCGATCTCGTCAAACTCTTCATGGAAAAAATCCGAAAACATCCGACTTACCGCGATGCCTTACCGACTCAATCCGTCTTGACGATTACTTCAAATGTCGTCTACGGCAAAAAGACCGGGAATACACCAGACGGTCGTCGTGCCGGCGAGCCGTTCGCACCCGGGGCCAATCCGATGCACGGACGAGATACGAATGGTGCTGTTGCTGCACTGACCTCCGTCGGGAAATTACCGTATGAGCATGCACTCGACGGCATCTCCTATACGTTCTCGATTGTTCCAAAAGCACTCGGTAAGGATGAACCGACACGGATTCAAAACACCGTCGGATTGCTCGACGGCTATATGGGCGGAACCACCTCGAAAGGACATCATTTAAACGTCAATGTCTTTGACCGCGAAACCTTGCTCGATGCGATGGAACATCCGGAACTCTATCCACAACTGACAATCCGTGTTTCCGGTTACGCCGTCAACTTCATCAAGTTGACCCGTGAACAACAGATCGACGTCATCAACCGGACATTCCACGGAGCACTTTAACGAAGAAAGGACTGAAGGATTATGACATACGGAACGATTCATTCTGTTGAATCTTGCGGGACAGTGGACGGACCCGGTATTCGCTTCATCGTCTTTACGCAAGGTTGCCCCTTACGTTGCCAATATTGCCATAACGCGGATACGTGGGAATTCGGATGTGGTCGTTCCGTTTCCGCGACAGCGATTGTCGAAGAAGCGGAAAGTTATCGGTCCTTCTTTGATGCGACAGGCGGCGGTATCACGTTTTCCGGCGGAGAGCCGCTTGCCCAACCGGAGTTTCTTGAAGCTGCCCTGCGAGAAGCGAAACAAAAAGGATTGCACACGGTCATTGATACAGCCGGCTCGGTCGTTCCTAAAAATCTCGATCGCATCCTCGACTACACGGATCTGGTTTTACTCGATATCAAACATATCGATGACGCGACCTGCCGGCTGCTGACCGGTCGGAGTAATGCCAATACGCTCGCCTTTGCGAAACGGTTAGCCGAACGAAATATTCCGGTCTGGATCCGCCACGTGCTGGTCCCGGGTTTGACGATGACGGAAACTTTCCTCCGTCAGACCGGTGAATTCATCCGAACGCTCGGCAATGTCGAACGGGTCGAAGTCCTTCCCTATCATCAGCTCGGCGTCTACAAGTGGGAAGCACTTGGTCTTGACTATCCGTTAAAAGATGTCCTTCCCCCGAGCACGGAAGAAGCAACGGCTGCTCAAGCATTACTCGATTCTTACTTGTCTTGCTGACCACAAGTTGCTACACTGAACACATAGTCTATGAATAGGAGGTACAATACCGAAATGAAGCATTCACTCGCTACTGTCTAATGATGAAAGAATTCATCACTTTCGCAATGAGTTGCGGATGACTGACGCTACGAGTCTGCTCATTTTCGGTATTTCCCTCATCAGGAAGATACCTTCTTTGATTTGCACTCCTGCACACCATCCGCTCGCTTTCGGATGGTGTGTTTTCATTTCATCTGTATCGAAATGAACTCCTAAGGAGCTGAGAATATGCCTACTGAAATCTTATCGATTCACGATCTACACGTTGAGCTTCCACAACAGACGTTGTTCCAACACATCTCGTTTTCCGTTCATCCGGGTGAGCATGTCGCCTTGGTCGGTGCCAATGGCGTCGGAAAGACCACGTTATTACAGATCATCCTCCAACAGATCAAGCCGACGTCCGGCGAGATCTTCCGTGCCTATACAAACGCCGGTCATGTCGCCCAACACCTCTCTTCTGATGAACCGGCACTCCGCCTGGTCGAACAAGCCGATCAAGTTCGTTATCAGGCACGGGAACAAACACTCCACTCGACCTCCATCGAAGCGTACCAAGTCGCGCTGGATGTTGATGCTTTTTCACTCGAAGCGGACGCAGCACGTGCGTTAAAAGAAGTTCAACTGCCTGAACACGTCTGGTCTCACCCCTTTGACACACTCAGCGGCGGCGAACAGACCCGCATCCAACTCGCCTGTCTGTTGGTCCAACAACCCGATTTCATTCTGCTAGATGAACCGACCAATCACTTGGATGCCGACACATTGGATTGGTTGAGTGAATGGATGCACCAGACACCCATCGCGATTCTTTACGCGTCACATGAACGTGCCTTCATCGATGCAACGGCCGATGCCGTCATTGAGCTGACACCGAGTCTCGCAACACGTTATAAAGGCAACTATCAAACGTATCGCCAGCAAAAAGAACAGGAACGCCTGACCCAAGAACGCGAATATGAAAAACAGGAAAAAACACGTAAGGAACTGAAGCGGATGATCCATCAATACCAAAACTGGCATCAACAAGCTGTCGCCCACGCAAGCGAACGAGATCCATACGCCAAGAAAAAGGCAGCCAAACAAGCGAAAAAGTTCAAAGCAAAAGAAAAACAGCTCGAACAGGTACTGGATCAACGGGTTGCCAAACCAGAAGCGGCACCGTCCGTTCATATCGCGTTTGAAGCCGCATCCTTTGAAGCAAAGCAGTTGCTTTCATTGGATACCGTTTCCTTTTCTTACGCGAGTCTCCCACTGTTTGAACAGCTGTCCTTCTCCATCCAGCAAGGAGACCGGATTGCCGTCATCGGTCGGAACGGTTCCGGAAAAACGACGCTGCTCCGGCTGATTCAAGGTGAACTGAATCCGACTCACGGAACAATCACACGTCATCCGTCCCTGACGACCGGCTATTTTTCTCAGGCACTTTCGAATTTGCCGACTTCCGGTTCCCTGTTGGACGCTTTGATGGAAGAGACAACGATTTCCGAGACCGATGCGCGGACGCTTCTCGCTTGTTTTTTATTTCGGCGTGACCGGGTCTATCAACCCATTGCCGCAGCGAGTATGGGCGAGCGATGCCGGATTGCCTTCTTACGGCTCTATTTTTCCGGTGCCCGTCTGTTGATTTTGGATGAACCGACCAACTACTTGGATTTAACGACCCGTGAACAAATCGAGGCGGCTCTCGATGTTTTTCCAGGTGAACTGTTGTTCGTTTCGCACGATCGTTACTTCAATGACCGACTCTCGAACCGGACAATCCTGTTAGATCAAGAAGCTACTGTCCATCCTGTCGGAACGAAACTACTCCGGGAACAACAACCAAGTGACATTCAAGCGATTCAGAACGATTTAAGACGTCTCGATGAATTGACGGGAACGATTCATTTTGATCAGGATTAAATCCTTTATCCATTTCTTTACAAAACGAACGACGCCTCTCTGTTTAATCAGAAGGGCGTCGTTCGTTTATGATGTTAACTCACATCAGCGTTTTTGATATTTTAGTTTCGTTCGGGCCTGTGCCTGCTTGTGGATCTTCTTCCACTTCTCTTTTTCCGCTGCCTGCAAAGCGACATTTTGTTTTCGTTCCGCATATGCCACCTCGCGTTGTAACTTCAGAAAACTTTCCCAGCGCTCGTGTGACAAGCTTCCGTTCGCCAAAGCGGCGTGAACCGCACAGCCTGGTTCTTCGCCGTGCTGACAGTCACGGAAACGGCAGGACTCTGCCAACGTCTCGATGTCTGAAAACGTCGATGCCAGCCCCTCGGTTCCATCCCATAATCCAAGTTCACGCATACCCGGTGTATCGACGAGTAACAAGCCACTCGACAACCGTTTTAATTCCCGGTGTGTCGTCGTATGACGTCCGCGCTCATCGTCCTCCCGAACGCCACCCGTTTCCATCAGCTGTTCTCCTGCCAAGGCATTAACGAGTGTTGATTTTCCAACACCAGATGATCCGACCAACACAATCGTCTCATTGGGTTGCAATACTTTCTGTAACGCACCCAGCCCGTCTCCCGTCAGCGAGTCAACGGCAAAATAGGGTGTTCCGAAGGCGATGGCTTCAATCTCGGAAAGTGAATCGTCCACTGAATCGATTAAACTTTTTTTCGTTAAAACGATCAGTGGTGTGACCCCCGCCTCCCAAGCAAGCGTCAAATACCGTTCCAGGCGGCGGACGTTGAAATCATGTCCAAACGCCATGACGAGTAATGCCACATCAACGTTCGCACAAATGATTTGTTCTTCGGTCTCCGTCCCGGCTGCCTTTCGGGAAAATTGTGAGGTCCGCGGAAGGACACGTTCGATTCGTCCTTTTCCAGCTTCTCGCTCAGTCTGAATCACCCAATCACCGACTGCCGGCAATTCGGCTTTCGTCAAGGCGTCAAAACGTATCTTTCCCGATAATTCACTTAATGTTTCCCCATCAGCCGTCATCACACGGTACTGCTTTTGGAAGACCGCCGTGACACGTCCTAGTTGTTCAGTTGTTCCGACCTTGTCTGTCGGTACTTTACCCCATTCGTTCAAATGGTTTCCTCCTCTGTTTTTAAGGGAGGGAAACCCCTCCCTGTACTCCGGTAATGTGATCTGTTACGTGGCTAGTTGCACTCATCAAACACCACTCCTCTCGTTTCTGTTAGTCGAATTTTACCATATTATACGGACCGGACCTAGCGAAGCTATGGAAGTCAGACCTTCACACTCCGCCTCAAGTCGGAGACAATTACGGTCCGAAGGGCGTCGTGCCTCCCTGCTTCTTCCCTTAAGATAAGAGTATCAAGAAAAAGGAGGCTTCATCATGAAGCAATCAAAAGGAAAACAGGTCTTGATGGCACTTGCCGGTCTCGCCCTTCTCGCTGTCGTCATCGGTACATTACCGCACATGATCGGACTCGGGCTCGGTGCGCTCCTCGCATTTTATGCCATCAGTAAGTTTGTCCAAACATCAAAAGTTTTTGCGAAAATCGGATTCGGATTACTCGCTGCACTCGGAATCGGTCTTGCCTTGTCGAACATTTGGGCTGTCGTCGGAATCGCCGCTGCACTCGGACTTTACATCGGATACATGCGCATGAAAATGCAACGCGTCGATTTAAATCAATTGTTTGCCCGCCGTCGTCCAACCACTTCGACCCACTTTGAAGCCGATTGGAAAGACCTCGATCAAAAACGCTGATACGCAGATAGTACATTACTGCCAAACATTTTGTTGACCTAACATCCAAGGAGGAATTTTTCATGAAAAATGTATTTGATCAATTAAACGAGTTTGCGAACCAAATGATGACGGAAGTAAAAAAAGCGGCCGATCAAGGGGAAGCGCCTGCTAAGAAGCTGGTCCGCCACATTCGGACGACTGAGTCGGATTTAAAAGAAATTGATCGTTTACTTGAACGTCAGCGGACGTTGCTTGTCGAACTGACACATAAACAAGATGAAGCTAAAGAGTTGGCAGACAAACGCTTTACGCAGGTCGAAATCGCCAAAGAAGCAGGCGAACAAGAGCTTGCCGAACGGGCTGCCATCGAGTCGAAGCACTACGGCGAACAATTCCGCTTCTTCGAAGAACTGATCGAAGAGACGAAACGTGAATTAAACGAACTTGAGCGGGAAGCACTTGAATTAAAACTGAAACTCGAAGATTTACAAAACAAACGGTATGAATGGATGATGCGTGAAAACGTCTCGAATTTAAAATCGAAGATGAACCAGGTGCTAGAACGCGAACCAAATGCTACTATTAAACAAGAAGCACATCCATTCACAACAGAGGAAACTGAAACGAAGGTAGAGGAAGCTCCTATCGCAGAAGATGATATCGATGCCCGGATTGCCGATCTCGAACGTCGTTTCCAAAAATAAGTATTCGGACGAAGGAGGCATTGATGCCTCCCTTTGTCATGTCAGGAAGGAGATTGCCCGTGCGACGATTAAGTACAAAACAATTAGTCGGCTACGTGTCGATCCTGTTCGCCCTCGGACTCTTTTATGATTTGATGACAGGTGCAGGAAATGTGTTATTCGGGGTTCTGTTCCCGTTCTTGCTGTATTATGTCGGCATTCATTTCCGAAAAAGAAATCATGAAAAACTGGCTATCTTGTTTTATGTCGTGGGTACCATCATCTTAGCCGGTGTCGTCCTCAGTTCAGCAGCAATCGGATTCGTCATTGCCGGAATCCTGCTGTATCTCGGAATCATTCTTGTGACCCGCCACTCTGTCCGGGAATTTTTCTTCTCTAAGATTTCACCGAGTCTCTATGAAGAAGAAGGCATTAAGATTCAACCTGCCTATTCGTTTGCGACACAACAAGAGCTCCCGTATGTCTTAAAAGATTTGAGCGAACAGTTCATCGTCCGCGATTTGGAAATCGACTTGACGCACGCCTATGTCCCGGAAGGCGAAACGTTAATCGTCGTCAGTGGTGTCGTCGGAGACGTCCGGATTTTGTTGCCATCCGGCTACGACTATACACTCGATACGTCGATCGGGTTCGGAAGCGTCAAAACAGATGTCCGACGTATTCCGACGTTCTTTAACCGCCGAATCCAGTACCGGGCGCCTGAATATGATGAAGCGACCCGAAAAGTCCGGATTCACGTCATGCTTGGCATCGGGAATGTCGAGGTGACTTCCATATGAAACGTGATCAATTCCCGCTTGGTGTCATCGCGCTCCAAGTCATGACCGGTTTTTTGACTGCCGTAATGACGACGTTATTGTTTTTAAGTACACGCCAAGTGGATTGGCATGTACTTTTCGTCCGTCAACAGGACTTTCCCGTTTTTCTGCTTGTCGTCGGCTTATCGCTCTTGTTGCCGTTAGCAGTTGGCAGTATCCACTACTTCTTTTTGCGTCGTGATTTTAAGAAAGTCACGACGGCCATCATCGAACTGGAACAAGGAAAAGAAGTCACGATCGTCAATGGTCCTTACTTCCATACGTTGACCCGCTTATCCCGCATCG
Organism: Exiguobacterium sp. S22-S28; assembly: GCF_043359615.1. Taxonomy (NCBI): domain Bacteria; kingdom Bacillati; phylum Bacillota; class Bacilli; order Caryophanales; genus Exiguobacterium; species Exiguobacterium sp. S22-S28. Next base: position 55,291 of record NZ_JBHFFC010000034.1, read on the forward strand.
GCAAACGGATTGATGAACAGGTCGAAACTGTTCAAAAAATCAGCACCCGTCCGCAACACATTGAACAAGTCCGTGTTCAGGCTATCACGGAGGAACGAAAACGGCTTGCTCGTGATTTGCACGACTCCGTCTCCCAGCAGCTGTATGCGATTTCGATGATGACGACGGCCGCGAAACAAACGATTCTAACCCAGCCCGAAACCGCTGCAAAACAAATCGATTTGGTCGAAACGATGGCACAGACCGCTCAGTCCGAAATGCGTTCCCTGTTGTTACAGTTACGCCCGGTCGAACTGGAAGGCATGACCCTCCAACAAGGATTAACACAACTATTAGAAGAATTATCTAGAAAACAGTCTACCGAGTTGAGTTGGAAGCTCGAAGCCATCGAACTCCCCCGTCCGATTGAGAATGAACTGTTCCGGATCGTCCAAGAAGGATTGACCAACGCGTTACGCCATGCGAAAGCGTCACATATGGATATCGAGTTGCGTCAATTTAATGATACGGTCATCTTAAGCATGAATGATGATGGTGTCGGCTTCATCGTCGATGAGAAAAAACTCGCTTCTTACGGGATCAATTCGATGCGGGAACGGACGGCTGAGATGGGTGGAACGATTCGCCTCGTCAGTGTTCCGGGACAAGGGACTCAAATTGAAGTAAAATTAAGAAAAGATCGGATGGTGCAAGTATGATACGTGTGTTATTAGTCGATGATCATGAAATGGTTCGTGCAGGTGTATCCGCTTTTTTATCAACACAGCCAGATATCGAGGTCGTCGCGGAAGCATCGGATGGGCAGGTTGGAGCAGAACTCGCCCTGCAACATCGTCCGGATGTCGTTTTGATGGATTTAGTCATGGAACCGGTTGACGGAGTCGAAGGAACACGCTTGATCCGCAAAGAGTGGCCGGAAGCAAAAATTTTGGTCGTTACAAGTTTTTTAGACGATGAAAAAGTGTATCCGGTCATTGAAGCCGGTGCGATGAGTTACGTCTTAAAGACGGCAAGTGCATTTGAAATCGCGGAAGCAATCCGCAAAACGGCAGAGGGTCAATCCGTCATGGCAGCTCAAGTGACCGGTAAAATGATGGAACGATTACGCAAACCGACCAGTCACCTTCATGATGATTTGACGGAACGTGAGCAGGAAGTCCTGCAACTGATGGCCCGTGGTATGGCAAATCAGGAAATCGCCGATGAACTCTTCATTTCATTAAAGACGGTTAAAACACATGTTTCGAACATTTTATCGAAGCTTGATGTCGTAGACCGGACGCAAGCCGTCGTGTATGCGTTTAAACACAACATCGTCAAGTAATCTTCATCATTTTTTCCATACTTATAATTGCTCTTATACTTCATGAAAACGACCGGGTTCCTCCTGTATCTCAGAGGAACCCGGTCGTTTGTTGTTTCAGTCGTGTCACCACAGCTTCCAGCCAGGAGCTCCCGGCGGTGCGCTCTCAATCATATGCCAAATCGGGACTGTATAGGCAAACGCAATCAAGGCAAACGTCATGAAAATCCACAGTTTCCAATTTTCAAAGAAAAGTGGTGTCTGCATCGCTGCTTCTTCTGTTTCAGCGACCGGAAACTCTTCGATACCTTTTGGTGCCCGGAAAGCGAGTTGGAACATCGCAAATAAGAACAACAGAATCGAAAGGAATAGGATCGTTCCGCCAATTGCCATCGCAACGTGGTACGGAATCCAGTCAGCGACAAGGGAATCTTTGAAATACGCAGCCGGTCCGGTTCGTCTCGGATTACCAAGCAACCCCGAAATGTGCATCGCCGTCGACATGAACAACATCCCAATCGTCCATGTCGCCGTTTGAAGCAATCCGATTCGATTGATTTTTTTCGTTAACGTCCGTCCTCTCAGTAATGGTACGAGCCAATAGGCTGTTCCAAAAAAGGTCAAGGCAACCGCTGCTCCGACCGTGATATGAAAGTGACCGGTGACCCAAAGTGTATTATGGACGACGATATTTAGTTGGTGGGAGGCATTGATGACACCACCAGCTCCGGCAGGGATGAAGAACAACATCCCAACAAAAGGAGCCAAAAAACGGACATCCCGATACGGCATCTTCTTGATCCATCCAAACCATCCGGTCGCTCCTTGACGCCGTCCTGCCAACTCAAAGGTCGCAAACATCGAGAACGCCGTCATGAGTGACGGAATAATTACGAGAAACGTAAGAACAACCTGAATATACTTCCAAAAAGCCGATATTCCCGGTTCCAACAATTGATGGTGAAAACCGACCGGAAAGGAAAACAGTAAAAATAATAAAAACGACATCCGGGCTAATGCATCAGAAAAAATTTTACCACCAACAATTTTCGGAATAACAGTATACCAAACGATGTAAGCCGGCAACAACCAAAAATAGACAAGCGGATGACCAAAGTACCAAAACAGCGTCCGGGATAATTCGATTCCGACCTTATCCGTCCAACCGAGTGATAACGGCAACAGTTGGAATAAAATCGTGGCGGCAACACCGAGTGTCGCAACGACCCACAATAATACGGTCATGATGCTCATATACGCTTGAAGTGGCGGATGGACTCCCTTATGCTCCCGCTTGTAATCAGCGTACATCCGAAACATCGCGCCGGAAGAAATCCATGTCCCGATGACAAAGATGACCAATCCGATATAAAAGACGGGATGCGCTTTTAGCGGAGCATAAAATGTGTACAAGACAGAAGCTTCACCGGCAAGGACCATCCAAGTGACCAGTACGACACCAAGCATCATGAACCAAAAACCAACCCATCCGAGTCGTCTCGGAAATTCTTCAAAACGACCAAATGACTGACCTAAAAATGCAAATAATAATCCAAAAATAAATAATGTCGTAAATACGATGGCTAACATCAATCCGTGGGCAGTCAATAATTCGTAATATCCGACTCCGGCGATTTCCGGAATGACACCCGTCCGGACAAGGGTCTGTAATAATCCGCATAATCCGCCGATCAATAGTGCTACCAGCGCAAAACTGACATGGGCAAAGGCAAGTTTAGCCTCTTTTACACCAATTGCCGTCGCAGGCATTCCACGCTCCATCTCAAACTCTTTTAATTTTCTCGAAATGGCATTCATTTAATCCACCACCTTAATTTTTGTCGACATCATATGGTGACCGCTTCCACAATACTCGTTGCAGACGATCAAATAGTCCCCGCTTTTTTTAAAGGTATATTCAATTGAATTGATATGACCGGGAACAACCATCATGTTGACGTTCGTCTTCACGATTTCAAAACCATGTACAACATCTTTTGATGTAACAAGGAAATCGACCGTTGCACCTTTTTTGATTACCATATCTTGTGGAGTGAACTGAAAAGCTTGTGATACCATAACTGCTTCATAACGGTTATCATCAATCTTTTTAAGTCCCGGTTTGTCGAACGGTTTTGTTTGATCGACTTGCGTCGGATCGATCAATGTGGCATCAGATGGTGGTTGATTGCCAGATGCAAAAGCAGAAATACCAATAATCATTAAAAATACAGCTAACATCACACAACCAAATACCAACCAAATTTTTTCTAGGCGATGAATATGCATCGTCTTTCCTCCTTATCTGGAACTAAATAATAGAAAAATCGATCCCCACATTCCGATGATGACGGAAGCGACGAGAAAAACGGCGACGAGTGTACCGGGTAGATTCGATTCTGGCTTCATGTCCATAGTTTGTTGACTCCTTTCTGTTTTCACTCCATGTCATATCTTCATTCTAGAAAAAAATCATTCTGTCAGACCGTGACAAATATCACACTATTTGTGACGATTTCGTTGTTTCCTTTAAGAAAACACACATAAAGTTCACATATGAGAGCTGTGTCCAAAAAAAATCCCCTTGTCTCAAGGACAAGAGGAGCAGTTAGCGTATCAGATCCGGCAAATCCCTGCCGGACACCCTTCACAATGGCATAAGTCTCGTAAATATTTAGCATCATGAACAATAATTTTAGTTGTCGTAGTCGAAATGATTTTATCTTTTTTCCACTGGGACAGCATACGATTAACAGTTTCACGCGGTGTTCCAATCAATTGACCGAGTTCACTGTCTGACGGTCGTTTTGAAATCACGTATCCGTCTCCGACTTGCTTGCCATCCATCGCGATTAACCGGAGTAAGGTGGAAGCCAGTGCTCCTTGTTTTCCAAACAACAACAAGTCCCGTAATTTCGTTTCCGTCTGTTTCCGCATCAGTGCCTGCCAACGCATAATTTCCAGTGCAAACACACCGTCCTGTTTCATTAATTCCTCCAGCTTGCTTTTGGAAACGACACCGAGAATGCTGTCTTCCATTGTTTCAACACTATAAGAACTTGGAGCTGCTTCCCCGACATCAAATTCACCAAACAAGTCGCCTTTAAAATATAAAAACATCATTAAGGGACTACCCTTTTTCGTCAGCTTCGAAAGTTTGACCCCGCCCTGTTTTACATAAAACAGCTTATCGTTTAATTCACCTTCCCAGCAAACAATGGAGTCTTTTTTAAACGTCACTTCTGTCATGAAGTCTTCCAGTATCATCCGTGTCTCAGACGACAGGACAAATGTGTTGGCTTCTGTTGTTCCACAAGCAAGCATTCCGCATTCTCCTTTCTATTATTCCATCTGACTTCAGTATAGAACATCACATGTCAAAATAGCGTTTTTTCAAAAGATTGTCAAACATTGTTCACCTTTTCACAATTTATTTTTAATAATAGTGTTTTACGATTCGTTGCGTCGCTTCACCCGGTGGTTCCGCATACCAAAGCGTTTTAAATGCTTTCATTTCCATTCGGCTTTTCTGTAATGATGCATCCGAATTCATCCACTGCACAATATCTTCAAATCGACTCGTATATTTCACCGGCAACGGCTCGGGATAAGAATCAAGAACACCTGGATCTTTTCGATACGTATCAATATCCGGTGTGTAAAGAATTGTTGGAATATCGAGCAGACAACTTTCAAAGGGAATTGAAGAGTAATCTGTAATCAAAACATCTGTGATGAGTAAATAATCATTGATTGAAAAATCGTCGGTCACAAAATGGATGTGTTTTGTTTGATCTGTAAACTGATCGCGTACTGTCGGATGTAACTTTACAAGAATCGTCCATCCCTGATCCGTCAACTGCTCCAATTGACGGATTGTTTGATCTTCCCTCCCGTCGTATTCGCGATATGTCGGAGCGTATAGTGCAATTCGGCGATTTTTTCTTTCATAGGTACTGCGAAGCTGTGCCTCGATGCGTTGACGTTTCTCATGAAACCAATAGTCTGTTCGCGGCATACCAAACGATTTAAAACGCGTGATCGGTAAATCATGGGGTGCCATAAATAAACTGGCACACTCATTTCCGGGCACAATAAAATCACCGTACCGTTTATAGACACGTTGAAAACGTGCGCGTGTTCGTTTGGAGACTGCTTTACTCGTCGAAGAGATCAAACCAAAGTTCTTTAATGCACCCGCAGCATGCCACAGTTGGATACGTTGCGTTTTTTTACGAATGGATGCGACACTAAATTCACCGATATAATTATCAATAAACACTGTTTTGGATGTCGCGAGATGAAATGCCATGATTATAAAACGAACAGGGTGGTATGGAATCGATTGGTGTACATGCCATTCTTCCTCATCCTTCACAAAACGTCGATCGTAAATTAAAATTCTTTTTTCGTCCGGCACATGCTGCCTCAAGTAATCATTGATGGGACGAGCATTTTCACCATAAGTTACCCAAAATAACGTTTTTCTTTGAATCGTAAAAACATAAAAAAATCTGTACATAAGCTTAAACAGCTGTAAATAAATAAAAATGAGCATGGTTCTCATTTCAGATGAACTCCTTTAAAAAGAGACCACACAATAGGTGAGGTCTCGAAACTGGATTAGTTTGAACTTAATTCATTTTTAATTTGGCTCGTCGAAATACCTTCTGTCCGATCCAGATACACCACTTCACAATATTCTTTTAAGAAGTCAAACTCACCTTTCCAATCATCGCCCATGACAAACAAATCAATATCACGTTCTTGAACATCTTGAACCTTCTGTTCCCAATTGTTTTCCGGAATGACTTCATCCACATAGCGAATGGCTTCTAAAATCAACTTTCGGTTTTCGTAACTATGATAGGCCTGTTTATGTTTTAATCGATTGAATTCATCTGTTGAAATGGCTACAATCAAATAATCGCCCATTTCTTTTGCTCGTCTCAAGATGTTGATATGTCCCCAGTGTAGCAAGTCAAACGTACCGTATGTGATTACTTTTTTCATTTTTATTTCCCCTTTTCATAAACAGATTTTAAAATACGATCTGATACCTTCCTTGATACCTGACCGTCATCCCACGTACAAAATTTTTCAGTGAACACCGTCAACTTATCCTCAAATCGATGGTGCCAATCAGAGTACTGTTGAATTTCTGCAAATAATTGACTTTCCTCCAAAACGAGGGGGCCCGGCACTTCTGCCTCAAAATCAAAATAAAAGCCTCTTAACCGATCACGATAATGCTCTAAATCATAGGCATAAAATAACATAGGCCGTTTTAAATGCGCATAATCAAACATAACGGATGAATAATCGGTTATCATCAGATCGGCAGCCAAATATAAATCAGATATGTCCGGATAACTGGAGGCATTTCTAAATGACGGAAGACCATCAAAGTTTAATTGATCCCCCACAAGATAATGTGTTCGGACTAACATGACATAGTCGTCACCAAACTGTTTTTCGAACTGCTCACACGAAAAAGGAAAGGAAAACGAATAACCGCCTTGTGCGATAAACTGATCATCTCGCCAAGTAGGGGCATACAGGATAATTTTTTTATCGGATGTAATCTGATAATGCGCATAGATTCGTTTGATAATTTCTTCGTGTTTTTCCGTTTGATAAAAAATATCATTTCGCGGATATCCTGTCTCCAAAAGCTCTTTTTCAAAATGAAAAGCACGTCTGAAAATTTCACTGGAATATGCATTTGGGGAAATCAAGATATCCCATTTTGCGGCTTCTTGTTTAAATCCCTTTTTGTACTTCTCAGTCGACGTATTTGCCATTTGGACATCTTCCATATCCAACGCGAGTTTTTTCAAAGGTGTCCCATGCCATGTTTGAAGATATAGTGTTTGTGGTCTTTTGTATAACCAAGAAGGCAGACGACTATTAGATACCCATATTCGAGAAGTGGCTAACACGTAAATCCAACGTATCGTCATCCGATTGACCGTCATCATATTTTTCTCAAACGTCACCTGTTGATCTTTGCTGAAAATCAACTCTAATTCTGGATGCTCCATACGTAATTTTTCATAGATGGCTTTTGGGTTATCACTGAATTGTTTCCCTAAAAAACTTTCAAAGAGGATTCGATTTTTCTTAACCGGCATCCAAGAAAAAATACGCATGAGGACATGCAAAATCATTTCAATTAACTTTAGTCTTCTTATCACGCGGATAACTTTCTTTTTCAAAATCGTAACCCCTTAGTTGGACAAATGAATAATGTTCATCATAACAAAAAGCGCATCCATTTGGAATCAGTATTTGAACGCATGTACCGGAAAGGCAGATCGAACTTGGTCGTATTGTGAACAAGCCCCTTCTGATGACTAAATGCCTCAAAACTGTACTTGCCATGGTAACCGCCGATACCACTCGCACCGACTCCACCAAACGGTAAGTTGTGTTGCGCGACATGCATCAGCGTATCATTGATACAACCACCGCCAAATGAAATCCGGCTTAATACGCGTTCTTTAACAGACTCATTTTCTGTAAACAAATAAAGGGCAAGCGGCTTCTCGCGGTCCGTGACGAACGTGATGACCTCTTCCATCTCGTCATATACAAGTACCGGAAGAATCGGACCAAAAATTTCTTCCTGCATCAATTTCGAATCAATCGAAACGTTTGTCATGACCGTCGGTGCCATCTTTCTTGATTCCGGATCAACTTGTCCGCCAAATTCGATGGTTCCTTGATCAAGGTAGCCCATTAAGCGTTCCAAGTGGCTGTCGGATACAATTTTGACGTATGATCCGACGCCTACACCGTTTCCATACTGCGAAAATGCTTCTTCCTCGATATAACGCAGGAATGTTTCCTGTACATCCCGGTGCACGAGTACATAATCCGGTGCGATGCACGTTTGACCGGCATTCAACCATTTCCCCCAAGCAATTCGTTTAGCGGCCAGCTTCAAATCTGCGTCTTTATGAACGATCGTCGGTGATTTACCGCCGAGTTCGAGGGTAACGGGCGTCAAATGCTTCGCCGCTGCCTGATGGACGATTTTCCCGACACGTGTTGAACCGGTAAAGAAGATATAATCAAACTTTTCTTCAAGGACGGCTGCACTCACATCTGCATCTCCTTCAATCACGACTCCAAACCGTTCATGGAAGGCTGTCTCGAAAACTTCCCGCAAGACACGTGACACATTTGGCGTCAATTCAGATGGCTTCAGCACAATCGTATTTCCGGCTGCAATCGCACCAACAACCGGTGCCAGTGCGAGTTGGAACGGATAGTTCCAAGGAGCAATGACGAGTATGTTGCCATAAGGCTCGAGACGGATTTCACTTTTTGATCCAAAATGCAGTAAGGGAGTTCCGACACGACGTGGTTTTGCTAAACGGCGTAACTGCTTTTCCATCCGATTAATTTCACCGTAAACAAATCCGATTTCTGTCGTAAAGGCATCTTGGCGTCCTTTATTCAAATCGATTTTTAATGCTTCATAAATCGCTTCTTCATGTGTCTCAATCGCTTGTTTTAAAAATGTCAACATACTTAAACGAAAAGCAATACTTCGTGTAGCTCCCGTTTTGAAAAACGTCCGTTGCATTCCAACTCGACCCGCTATATTCAACTCTTTTGTTGTCACTTCCATCAACAGTGCCCCCTTATTGAATTCCTTCATTTCTTCCTTTTCATTCTACCATAGCTGTCAGAGCAAATAAAAAAAGCGGAGAGTCCGTCTCCGCTTTTTGCTTATAATTGAATGGCCGTTTCGAGTGCTACTTTCATCATATCGTTGAAAGTCGTTTGACGTTCTTCCGATGTCGTCTCTTCGCCTGTCAACAGGTGATCGGAAATCGTTAAGATCGTTAAGGCATTGACTTTATGTTTTGCCGCGAGCGTATAAAGGCCTGCTGCTTCCATTTCAATGGCGAGGCAACCGAAGTCTGCCCATTTTTTGAAGTGATGGAAATCATCTTGATAAAATTGATCCGTCGTAAAGATTTGACCGACTTTTGCATCAATGCCGTGTTCTTTTGCTGTCGTATAGGCCTTATGCAACAAATCAAACGATGCTGTCGGTGCATAGTCGAGTCCGTTAAAACGAACACGGTTTTGTGCCATATCATGTGAAGCGCTCATCGCAAGGACGACGTCACGGACTTTAACGTCCGGCGTAATTCCACCGGCAGTACCGACTCGGATCAAGTTTTTTGCTCCGTACGATTGGATCAATTCATTCGCATAAATCGACATCGATGGAACACCCATTCCGGTTCCTTGAACTGATACTTTTTTACCTTTATATGTTCCTGTAAAACCATACATTCCTCGAACTTCGTTGTATAAAACGACGTCCTCTAAGAATGTTTCGGCAATGTATTTTGCACGAAGTGGATCTCCTGGAAGTAATACGGTTTCTGCAATCTGACCTTCTGCTGCGTTAATGTGTACGCTCATGTACGATTCCTCCTCTTAAATATCGACTAAACAGACAACAACTCTCGAAACTCGTTCGGGGTCATCCCGAACTGCTTTTTAAAGACTTTCCGAAAATACTTATCATCGTGGTACCCGACTTCAAGCGCAATCTCGTAAATCCGGGCATCCGTCCTGCTTAACAACTCTTTTGCCCGGTTCAAACGGATCGTTTGAATATAGTCGGATAGATTGACTGAAAAACGTTGTTTGAAACGTCTTGAAATGTATTCCCGGCTTAAATAAAAGCGTTCGCTCATGAGTTGAAGAGTTAGTTCTTCCGCATAATGCGCCGCAATGTATTTCGCAATCTGATCAATTGCCTCCCCCTGTTCTTGAACAGGACCTATTAATTCCATCGCCCGGGTGACGGCATCATTTAAGATGTCGGGATCAATCGGCTTCAGTAAGTAATCAAACGATTGATGTAAAATCGCGCGACGCATATACGTATAATCATCATACCCTGTCAGTACAATCGTGACGACCTTTGGATGATGATTTTTTGTCCATTCGAGTAAACTTAATCCGTCGAGTCCGGGCATTTCGACATCTGTTAACATTAAATCGATTTTTTCCTTTTCCAAAAAATGTTTAGCGGTGATACCGTCATCCGCTTCAAAAATATGATCCACCTGCCACGTATCCCATTCGCCTAGCAATTTCACAGCATCACGCACATGTTTTTCGTCGTCTACAATCAACACATTCATCACAGTTCCTCCTGTTCAACCGGAATTCGAATGACGATTCTGAAACCCCCTTCAGACGGGGATTGTAAGACCATGCTTGCTTCCTCTCCATAAAAGATCAATAGACGTTCATAGATATTGTGCAAACCGATGCCGGATGTTTGACGATCTTCCGGTCGGCGATGCATCCGCATCGTTTGATCGATTGAATCGAGAACTGCCGCATCCATGACAAGACCGCTGTTTTCGACTTGGATGATGAGTTGATCACCATCATTCCTTACTTTATAGGCGAGATAATTTTTGGTTGCATCCACCTGTTGATTAAACGCATGTTTAAAATAATTTTCAGCAAATGGCTGCAAAATCATCTTTGGAATTTCGATTGAATTCATATGCCAGGGTACATCGACGATATAACGAAACCGATCTGGAAAACGTTGTTGCTGAAGCCGCATGTATGATTGAAGATGATCGACCTCTTGTTTTAACGTTACGATGGTCTGTTCATTGTTCATCGAATAACGCATCATCTGCGACAGTCCCGTAATCGAACGGTACGCGATTTTCCGGTCTCCTTGTAATGTCGTCGTCCCAATTGACTGAAGCGCGTTAAACAAAAAATGTGGATTCAACTGGGATTGAAGGGCTCGTAGTTCATTTGTCCGATTTTCAAGCGCCAACCGGTATTCCCGCTTGATCAACCGGTCGATTCGTTGAATCATCCGCTGAAACTGTCGATTGAGTAAGCCGATTTCATCATTGGTCGTCGCAACGAATTGGGCCGATAAATCACCTTGCTCGACACGCCATACGTTTGCCGTCAGCTGTTTGATCGGTTTAGTAATTTGGAGTGCAGCGAGACTGGCAGCGATAATCATCAGGACTAGGGAGACGATTCCAATCAAAATTAAAATCAAGGCGGTTTCATTTGCTCCTTTGATGACCGATGCATATGGGGTCGTCTTGACGAGCGTGATGGGAACACCTTGTGTTTTCGTTTTCGCATAGACGATGAACGAATCGCCGACCCGCATACTGCCACTGTTACCGGTAAACCGGTCATTCGTCACAGGAAGCTCTTTCCCGGTCTTCGCCATCAATTGATTTCCACTTAACAGCCAGAGGGATTCGCCCGGAAAATTTTCAAACAGCTTCAGTTGCTGTTCAAAAACATGGGTTGGAATATCGACTGAAAGAAAGCCGAGCGGTTCGTCGGTTTCAACCCGGTTGATCCGGTAACGGAAGCTGACAATCTGTTTGTCGTCCAAAATCATCGTATGTGTATTATAGGCGGTAATCTGATGTATCGGATCAATCAGCCAACCGTTTTTTTGTTTCATTAAACGAAAGTAATCTGTTTCCTGTAACCAATCAAATTTCCCCCGACTCGATGTCTTCATGTTATAGACCGAGTACTCCGAATTTCCTTTTAAGATGACGAAGTGAAGTTGCTCAATGTCTTGCCTTGATAAAAAAAGGCCCAACAATGCCCGTGATATTACACCTTCTGATTCGCTGAGTTCCGCATCTGCCCCGACATTCATAATATTGATCAACGAACGATTCGCATATAAACTTGTCGGCAACCGCCTCACGTCTTCCATATAATGACTGATTTGGTTACTTCCTCTTTTCAGAGTATTCAGGCTCGATCGTTCTGCCTGTTCTACATTTTGATTGCGTACGTATAAATAAGAAGCTGATGTAGCAAGCGTTGTCGGAATCAGAATCGCTAAGACGACAAGTCGAATCAAACGTGTCCGGATGCTCTTCACCGCCGTCTCCCTCCATCCTTTTTCTTCTAATAATTAGTATAGCATAGCTGTATCCGCTTACATGTATGTCTTTTATTAGTTTGTTCGTTCTATTGTCACTACTAAATTTATATTCCGGAAAAACAACACTTGATTCCGAATGAATATTGCTATAACATCGTTAATGTTCGTTTTTAACAAACTTTTAAGATTAAGGTGGTCTTTGACTCATGTTTAAACTTGCAGCACACGATACAACGGTCAAACGTGAAATTCAAGCTGGTTTCATCACATTTATCACGATGGCTTATATTCTTTTCGTCAACCCAACCATTTTGTCGGAAGCAGGAATTCCACAGGATCAAGCGTTTTCGGCAACGATCATCGCTACATTGATTGGTACACTGTTGATGGGATTTTATGCTAACTTACCGATTGCGGTAGCACCGGGAATGGGATTAAACGCCTATTTCACGTACACATTGGTCATCGGTGAAAAAATCCCTTACCAAACGGCTTTATCCGTCGTCTTCGTGGCCGGCATCATCTTTCTTCTGTTATCCTTATCACCGTTACGGACTAAGTTGATCGAAGTCATCCCGACGACACTTAAATTAGCGATTACTGGAGGAATCGGTTTATTTATCGCTTCCCTCGGCTTAAAAATGTCCGGTATTCTTGTCGCAGATCCTGCTACCTTGATCACAATCGGCTCTTTGACGTCACCGGAAGCCCTAATCACATTAGTCGGTCTGATGGTGGCAGCCATTCTAACAGTCAAACGAGTTCCAGGCGGTCTTCTGTATGCCATGATTCTATCCGGACTGCTTGCTTTCTTAACAGGTGAGTTGACGTTCTCGAAAGTTCTGATTGCTTTGCCGACCTTACCGGAAGGCATTATTGTCGCGAATCCGCTCACTGCCGTTCAAGATGTCATTCAATACGGACTTTTCAGCGGTGTTCTTTCGTTTGTCCTTGTCACAATGTTTGATACGACAGGAACAATGGTCGCAGTCGGCGAACAGGCTGGATTGATCGAAGAAGACGGATCACTTAAAAACAGCGAACGCGCCTTGTTGTCTGATTCAACGGCGATGGTTGCTGGAGCCATGTTTGGAACAAGTCCAACAACAGCCTATGTTGAATCTGCCTCTGGTGTCGCAGCAGGTGGACGAACTGGTTTGACATCTGTCACGGTCGGAATTTTGTTCGCACTTTCAGCAGTGTTCGGTCCAATCGTTCAATCGATTTCAAGTGTTCCTGCTATTACGGCACCAGCGTTACTCCTTGTAGGTGCCTTGATGTTGCAAAACATCAAACATATCCAGTGGGAAGATTTCAGCGAAGCCTTTACCGCATTCATGGTCATCATCATCATGCCGTTATCCGGTAGTATCGCTACAGGCATCGCTTTTGGATTCATCATCTATCCCATCATGAAAGCTGTGCAAAAACAGCGCGTGCACATCTTGATTTATCTATTTGCCGTTCTATTCTTCATTCAATTGTTTTTCCTTCATTAAAATAATAAAAAACGTGTTGTTTCCAAATAAAAATGGAAGCAACACGTTTTTTATTATTTCTTCATTTTTTCCCAAGTCTTCGTAAAGTCTTGTAACATCTCTTCTGATGTTTTTTGTTTTCCAACATACGCTTGCATGATGGCACCAAATTCGTTTACAGCACCATCCGGGTACTTAAACCAGTTCCATGAAATCGTTTTGTCGTCTTTTGAATATTTAATGATGTCGTCAGCAAGCGGTCCAAGATCTGCTGCTTCGATTGATTTGAAAGCCGGGATGAACTTGAATTTATTGACCATGTAATCTTTTCCTGTGTCCGATGTCGCCATCCACTCGAGGAACTTCTTACCTTCTTCTTTGTTTTTCGAATTTTTATTGACGACCCAGTTGTTTGGAACACCGACCGGAAGACGATCCATTTTTTCTTTGTCGTCATTGATCGGCATCGGAATGAAGCCCATGTCGATGTCCGGATTAACATCCGTAATCAATTGTTGCGCCCAGTTTCCTTGTTGGATCATCGCTGTTTTCCCTTCAGCAAACTGAGAGACTTGTGTATTGTAATCCGTTGTCAACGGATTTTTGTTTCCATACTTGATCGTCAAATCAAACAGATTTATGAAATCTTTGAACTGTTTATTGTCTTCAAACTTCCCTTTACCCGAATTTAAATCGGCAATGAATTGATCCGGATCGTCCTGCTGTGCCATCGGGATGTTCATCAAGTGGTTTCCGAGAATCCACCACTCCCCGTATCCGATTGAAAATGGTGTGACACCGTCTGCTTTGAGTTTCTTTGACGCTTCCGTGAGTTCTGTCAACGTCGTCGGCAGTTCTGTAATACCCGCTTTTTTGAAGATTTCTTTATTGTAGATAAAACCGTATCCTTCTAAGTTCATCGGCATACCGTAGAGTTTCCCGTCAATCGTCATCGGTTCTTTCGAGAGGTCTGTTAAATCACTAACCCACTTTTCATCTGAAAGATCTTCCAGCTTATCTTGCCATGTTTTCGCTTCCGTGAATCCGCCATTGTTGAAGACATCCGGTTCGTTTCCTGAAGCGAACTGAGATTTCAAGGCTGCTCCGTAATCCGATCCACCGCCAACGGTTTGAACAACGACTTTTACGCCTGTTTCTTTTTCATACGCTTTCGCCATCTTCTCCATGTCTTTTGCGATTTCAGCCTTGAATTGGAATACGTTGAGGGTCTTGCCATCCTTGGAAGAGCCACTGTCCTTTGAGTCATCACTATTAAGTGTTCCACCGCCACCACATGCCGCAAGTGCGACGACCATCGCGGTCGTCATAACTGGTAGTGCTGCCCATTTACGTTTACGCATTCGGATACCTCCCTGATTTTCGTATTAATTACCGTGCTACGCTTTTACAATAAATGAAAACGCTTGCAATAAAAATAGATAATTTTGTCCGGTGCGGTGGAAAATATTGAACAATCGTTATCCGATAAAAAAAGTCGGAATTAGTGTATGATAAAACCAGATACTACTTAACGAAGGAGTTTGATGCAATGTCCCTACAATTCACGATTTTATTAATTGGTTTATTATTGTTTACAGCGGTTTGGACGACGAAATTATCAAGTCGCCTCAACATTCCGGCCTTATTGATCTTCATAGCACTTGGAATGATTGCCGGAAGTGATATTACCGGTTTTATCCGGTTTGATGATGCCGAATTGGCTCAGTTACTCGGAACCGTTGCACTGATCGTCATTTTATTTGAGGGAGGACTCCAGACGGTTTGGAAAGAAGTCAAAACAGAACTAGCACCTTCCCTTTCACTTGCAACGTTTGGCGTTTTCATCGCGACGACCATTGTCGCCGTCGCCTCTCACTATATTCTCGGATTCAGTTGGGCGAATGCCTTCCTGTTAGGAGCCATTGTCGGTTCGACTGATGCTGCCGCTATTTTTTCAGTACTCAGCGGTCAGTCCGTTCGTCGAAAAGTCGGATCTACACTTGAACTTGAATCCGGTACCAATGATCCGATGGCTGTTTTTCTGACTGTCTTTTTCCTTGAATTTGTGACCAATCCAAAGGACGCTTCGCTGGTTTCCGGTTTAACGTCCTTGAGTTGGGAAATGATGATTGGTTTATTGCTTGGTCTGCTGATCGGTTGGATCGCTTCGACGTTACTCAATCGGATTGACCTCAGTTCATCCAGTTTTTATCCGATCCTGTTAATGTCTTTTGCTTTTCTTTCATTTGGGATTGCCGACACGGTTCATGCCAGTGGTTTCTTAGCCGTTTACGTGACCGCTATTTATATCAGCAATCATGAGTTGGTCTACCGCCAGACACTCGTCCGCTTTACGATGAGCATGGCGCACTTGGCACAAATCGGGATGTTCATCGTACTCGGATTACTCGTGTTCCCGAAACAATTACTTGATCCGCAAGTGATCTTATCATCGATTGCACTCGCCTTGATTTTAATTTTCATCGCCCGTCCCGTTTCCGTTTGGCTCAGCCTGATTCCTTTTAAATATTCCTGGCAGGAAAAAGTGTTTGTTTCCTTTGCCGGTTTAAAAGGAGCCGTTCCAATCATTCTCGCAACTTATCCGCTCGTTGCCGGAATCGACAACGCCGGAATGATCTTCAACATTGTCTTCTTCACGGTTCTTTTATCGACGTTGATCCAAGGCAGCATGCTGACTTTCTTAGCAGATCGGCTTCATTTAAACGAAACGGGTTCATCCACGATTCAAACGGTCATTGAGTTCATGTCGATCGGTAAACCAAACGCTGAAATCATCGAATTGACGATTCCAAACTCTCATCCGTTTGTCGGAAAAGCCATTTCGGACATCGATCTTCCGCAGGAGTTTTTAATCACGGCCATCATTCGCAACGATCAAATCGTGACACCGCGGGGAGATACGATTTTTGAAGGTCGCGATCAATTGCTTCTATTAACACCAAAACATCGGATTAAAACACTCAAACGCTTTTTATTCCCTAAAAAACCTTGAACTACCTCCACCTACGCTTCGCTTAAAGGAATTTCTTTGGAACAAGAACCGTAGGAAAGTTCTTTTCCAGTGGTCTTGTACATTTCATCCCACTTCGCCAAGAAGTGGTTGAAGATGAAGTGCCTAATTTTGATAAAAAAGGAGCTGACTTGATAGTCGGCTCCTTTTTTATATACTCTTAGCGTTTCGATTTGAAACGACGGTACAAAATGTAGGCAATGATTCCGACGACGATAATGCCGAGGATCCACCACAACTCCTGTTCGAGTCCCTTCAACATCGACTCTGCTCGTTCCACTCCAAACTTTTCTCCCAACCAAACATAGAAAAATGAAACCGGGAACAAACCAATGCTTGAAGCGAGTACATACCGCTTAAAAGACAAATTGAACAAACCACATGGAATAGAGACAACAGAACGAACGACAGGGAAGAAGCGGCCAAATAACGCAGACCAGGAACCGTATTTTGATACGATCCTCTCTCCTTGAACAATTTCACGTTCTTTGATCATCAACCATTTTCCATACCGAACCAAAATCGGACGTCCCGCGTAACGACCAAGAAAATAAAACAACGTCGCTCCCATCAAGCTGCCGATGAATCCAATCAAGACGGCTGCAGTCCAGCCGATTGTTCCATTTGAAACATAAAGACCGAGTACCGGTAACCCGACTTCAGCCGGAATCAATTCGGTTCCGAGTCCGAGAATCATAATTCCTAAAAACAGCCAGAGATTCGACTCTCCGGCTGAGAACAACCATTCTAACATCCAACCACTCCTCTAAATCAGCCTCGTGCAGGACGAAGAAGATAATAAATGATGACGACGAGCGTCGTCCAGACCCCTGTAAAGATCCCGATGATTCCGACGATAAAGAAGCCAAGTGCCATCATTGAGCCCGTGCGTTTGTAATCGCGCCACATCGTCCGTAATCCTTTGATGTTAAACCAAAGAAAAACTACGAAAAGCAGGGCAAACACTAATCCTGTAATGAGTATCGCTGACATGTCTTCACCTCTCTCTTATTAGTTCATATGCCCATTATAGCTTATTTTTACACGTCTTCCCTCCGTCTGAGGTCGGATGAACTTATTTAACACACAAAAACCCGGAATACTGTTCATGAAATCATGTTCAGTATTCCGGTTTTAAGTTATATCTATTAATATATCACTCGTTCTTACAGCAGGTGCACACCTTGCTCGCGGTACGACGCGCGTGTTTCTTCCGACCAAACAGATGCTTGGACCTCACCGATATGACGTTTTTTCAAGAGGAACATCGCCATACGTGATTGTCCGATGCCTCCGCCGATCGTCAGCGGAAGTTTCTCTGCCAACACGCCTTGGTGGAACGGGAAATCAAGTTTCGCATGTTCCCCAGTCGTCTCGATTTGTGCCAGTAACGTTTCACGGTCGACACGAATCCCCATTGATGAAAGTTCAAATGCTCCGATTTCCGGATGGTGGACTAAAATGTCACCGTTGAGTGTCCAGTCATCGTAGTCAGCTGCTCGGCCGTCATGTTTTTCTCCGGACGCCAATGCTCCGCCAATCTGCATCAAGAAGACTGCCCCATATTCTTTCGTCACTTCCGTCTCCCGCTCTTTGCTAGAAAGGTTCGGGTACGCATCTTCGAGCTCTTGTGTCGTCATGAAATGAATCGTCTCCGGCAAGATAGCCTCGATTCCGAACTGTTCTTCAACTTCACGCTCTACTTGATGAATCGATTGATAGATGGCACGTACTGTCGTTTGCAAGTAATCGATTGTCCGCTCTTCCTTCGAGATGATCCGCTCCCAATCCCATTGGTCAACATGAATCGAGTGGGTCGCGTCCAAGACTTCATCGCGACGGATGGCATGCATCAATGTGTATAACCCTTCGCCTTTTGCGAATCCGTACGTATGGAGTGCTTGGCGTTTCCACTTCGCGAGAGATTGAACGATTTCAAGTTCAGCCTGATGATCAATCGCATCAAAACGAATGACGCGTTCGATTCCGTTCAAATGATCGTTGACTCCGAGTGTGCTTTCGACGAATAAAGGCGCTTCGACGCGTGTCAATCCGAGTTGTGTTGAGAATTGCTCCTCAAAGCGTTTTTTTACGAGTGTGATGGCTTCCTGTGTCTGTTTCATCGATACGAGTGTTGTCATGGTATTCTTCCTCCTCAATTGTGTGTTTGAAAAAGAAGCCATAAAAAAGAGCCCTTCTCTCCCAAGAATATGGGACGAAAGACTCGGTTCCGCGGTACCACCCATGTTAACAGCTCAGCTGCTCACTCAAAAGACTGATGATCAATTATCATCTCAATCTTCGGCCATATGATAACGGACAGGCAACTCCGGCTACGCCTACTGACTCGTGTGTTCGGGTAGCGACTCCGGGATGTTCTTCGCAACTTGTTTCCGACTGGGCTCTCACCGCCCCCAGCTCGCTAATCCGGTTGTACAAGATGTTACTCTTCCCTTCAACGTCGTTGTTACAATTGAATTGAGAACATCGTACACCATGCAACAAGTGTTTGAAAAGCCCTTTTCTCAAAAAAAATAAAATAATCTGACTAATCAGATTAGCTAACCCGAAGAAAAACGTTCCCGCAGAAGCGAGAACGCGCTTACATCTTATTTGATTGAACCACTCGTAATTCCCTGAATGATTTGCTTTTGCATCGCGAAGAAGAACAACAACAGCGGAATGATACCGAGGATCAGTCCCGCCAAGGCCAAATCCCACTGCTTCGTATACTGACCGAAGAAATAGAACGTGGCGAGTGGAATCGTCCGCAGTTCGACGTCACGCAACATCAGCGACGGCAGCAGGAAGTCATTCCAAATCCACAGTGTGTTCAAGATGACGATCGTCACCGTGATTGGTTTGAGCAACGGGAACACAATACGCCAAAACACACCCCACTGGGAACAACCGTCAATGATCGCGGCCTCTTCAATCTCTTCCGGAATCGATTTCATGAAACCGTGGTACAAGAAAATCGATAACCCGGATCCAAAACCAAGATACATGAGGATCAAGCCCCAATAACTGTTTTGTAACCCCAAGTCACCAGACAGCTTTGATAACGGAATCATGATCGACTGGAACGGAATGATCATCGCAGCGACAAACAGGAAAAAGATGATTGTCGATAACCGGGTTTTCGTCCGAACCAGCTTCCAAGCAGCCATCGAACAAAAAATGACGATGACGGCATTCGCCCCGACAGTAATGATGAGGGAGTTCAAGAACACTTTTCCAAAGTTCATCGCTTCCCAGGCATCGGTATAGTTCGAGGTGATCCATTCTTTTGGAAGTCCTGACGTATTCGTAAAAATATCACCTTGCGTTTTAAACGAATTTGAGATCACATAATAAAATGGAATCATATACAGTAAGCCCATCAGTAAGGCGGCGATTTCGACAGTCCCGAGTCGCACCGAGTAACGTCCTAGTTTTTTCGGTGCCGGTTGTTCCGGCTTGAGTTCTGGTTTCGGTAAAGGTTGCGCGGTACTCATGCTTCCACCTCCCGTTTTTTCGTCAAGTAGACTTGGGTTACGGTAATCGCGGCGACGACCACAAAGAAGATAATCGCTTTGGCCGAACCAAGACCAAGGTTGTTATTCGTAAACGATTCTTTATAGATATTCAGCGCCAGCATCTCGGTTGATTTGAAAGGTCCACCGTTCGTTAATGATAAGTTCGTATCAAATAATTTGAACGACCATGAAATCGTCAAGAACAGACAAATCGTCACCGATGGCATAATCAGTGGAATCGTGATGTTACGTAACGTCGATAAGCGGTTCGCGCCATCGATTTTTGCGGCTTCAATCAGTTCCTGCGGGACATTTTGTAAGGCGGCAATGTAGATGACCATAATGTAGCCGCCACCTTGCCAGATCGAAACGATGACAATGCCCCAAAATCCGGTCTGGGCGTCACCAAGCCAGGGAAGTTCGAATAAACTCCAACCTGTCAGCTCTCCGATCGATGCAAATCCTTTAACATAAATGAACTGCCAAACGAATCCTAAAATCAAGCCGCCGATCAAGTTCGGCATGAAGAAGATCGTCCGTAAAAAGTTACGGGTCCGAATGTTTTGTGTGAGTAAAAACGCTAACAAGAAGCCGACTAGATTCGTCAGAATCACGGCAACAACTGTATATTTCGTCGTCAACCAAAATGACTGTTGGAACTGGTCATCGACCGTAAAGAGGCGTACATAATTGTCGAATCCAATCCAATTCAATTCACCTGTAATTCCGTTCCAATCCGTGAACGAATACATGACACCGTTAAAAAAAGGTACGAGAACAATTACCGCGAAAACCAGAAAGACGGGTCCGACGAACATCCAAAATTCGAGTCCGCGTTTTACTTTTTTCTTATTGCTTACTGCCATTGCTCATCCCTCCTCTGCTCTAAGCGTACGGAATTTTCCACAAAATGAAAACGCAACCATTTGACACATTGGGTGGAAAATATTGAACGATTATTTGGCGCGACCCTTTCGGATGAGCTACTATAAAGAAATATAAAGAAATTCATCTTGAGAGGAAGATTATGCCATGGAGAAAACCATTCGTTCTGATCTAGAGATTGCCCAACAAACGACTCTACAACCTATTTCTGAAATCGCCCGTCAAATCGGGCTGACGGACGCAGATTATGACTCGTACGGAAAGTACAAGGCGAAGTTGACGGATGGATTAGCCGAACGGTTGGCGACGAATGCCGACGGGAAATTGATTCTCGTCACAGCCATCAATCCAACAGCTGCCGGTGAAGGAAAATCAACGGTGACGGTCGGGCTTGGTCAGGCACTACACCGGCTCAAGCACAAAACGATGATTTGTCTACGGGAACCGTCGCTCGGACCCACGATGGGATTAAAGGGCGGCGCTTGTGGCGGCGGCTACAGCCAAGTGTTACCGATGGAAGAAATCAATCTGCATTTCACAGGTGACATGCACGCCATTACCTCGGCCCACAATACAATCAGCGCTCTGCTCGACAATCATCTTCATCAAGGCAATGACTTGTGGATTGATCCACGTCGCATCACATGGAAGCGTGTCCTCGATTTGAATGACCGGGCGTTACGCAACATCACGATTGGACTCGGTGGAGCGGCTCATGGTATTCCGCGTCAAGACGGCTTCGACATCACCGTTGCATCAGAAATCATGGCGGTCCTTTGTCTCGCTGACTCGATTGCCGATCTAGAGGACCGAATCAGCCGTATCGTCGTCGCCCACTCGTACGAGCAACAACCGGTGACAGTCAAGGATATCCAGGCCTCCGGTGCTGCGACATTGCTCTTAAAAGAGGCATTCCGTCCAAATTTGGTACAGACCGTCGAAGGGACGCCGGCCTTGATTCATGGCGGACCGTTCGCGAACATCGCCCATGGTTGTAATTCGCTGATTGCAACGCGAACGGCTCTCAAGCTGAGCGATTATGTCGTGACAGAAGCCGGCTTCGGAGCTGATCTTGGTGCTGAAAAATTCTTTAACATCAAATCACGGATCGGCAATTTACATCCTGATGCCGTCGTGCTCGTCGCAACCGTCCGTGCGTTAAAAATGCATGGCGGTGTCGCAAAAGATCAGTTGTCTGAAGAAAATCTATCCGCCTTGGTCGAAGGACTCGCTTTGCTCGAAAAACATGTCGAGACGATGGATTTGTTTGGTGTTCCGGCTATCGTAGCCTTAAATCGTTTTTCAAATGACACAGAAACGGAACGTCAGACCGTGCTCGACTGGTGTCGCGAACGTAACATTCGTGTCGCGGAAAGTGAAGTGTTCAGCCAAGGCGGAGCCGGCGGTGAAGCACTTGTTGAACAGGTAATGGATGCTTTGGAAGAAGAAAGTCAGTTTACTCCCCTGTATCCGGCTGAACTGCCGCTGACACAAAAAATCGAGCGCATCGCACAGCGGGTTTATGGTGCTGCAGGCGTCCATTTTGAAGAAAAGGCTCTACGCGAACTCGAACGTTGCACGGATCAAGGACTTGGCCATTTGCCGATTTGTATGGCGAAAACACCCTTCTCATTGACGGATGATCCGACTAAGTACGGACGAGTCGAAGGGTTTATGATTACGGTCCGCGAAATCAGACCGGCGATCGGGGCGGGATTCATCGTCGCCTTGACCGGGAATGTATTAACCATGCCAGGTTTACCGAAAACACCGGCTGCTAATACGATGGGAATTTCTGAAGATGGAACGATATTCGGGCTTTCTTAATCAAGGAAGGATGATATACATGACAATCGATCATACACACTGGATTGCATCTGACGGTCATACGACGAACATGCATCTTTTGGAAGCAAGTGCGCCTAAAGGTGTCGTCATCGTTTTTCACGGCATGATGGAACACGGGGAACGTTACCAGGAATTTGCTGAGTTTCTGTATGCCCATCACTATCACACCGTCATCCCGGATCTACGCTGTTTTGGTACTCAGGCTCCTCAGTTGGGTCACTTAGAACCAAATCAAGGATTTGACCAGTTGGTTCAAGATGCGGAAGAATTGGTTTACGACATTAAAGACCGCTATCCGGACTTACCGATTTTTGCATTTGGTCACAGCTTCGGTTCGCTGATTTCAAGACGTCTTGGACAAACACTCGGTCACGAACTGGCTGGTGTCATTGCCAGCGGTCCCCCGACCGACAGCGGACTACTCGGAAACATCAGCAAAAAAATCGTTCGGCAACTGATTGAGCAAACATCGGCGCAGCACCCGGCGGAAGGCATGAGTAAATTGGTTTTTGGCCGCTACAACTTACGCTTCTTCCCGGCCTTGTCGCCAAATGCCTGGTTATCGTCCGACCCCCAATCGGTCATGCGGTATGATGAAGACGTATTGTCAGGTCAGACTGTGACACTTGGATTCTTTCATGAACTGCTTTCTGCCACAAAATCCGTGAACTCCCTGTCTTATCTTTATCAGCATCCGCGGCATCTTCCGTTGTTACTGATTGCCGGTGAAGATGATCCTGTCGCCTTTGACGGAAAAGGGATTCATACCTTGTTCGACGCCTATAACCGGGTTCGTGTTGAAGGTGTTCAACTCACCGTCTATCGCGGGCTGCGCCATGAACTGTTTCACGAATTTGAGCGGATTCGTGTCTTCGCGGATATTGCAGGCTGGCTGAATAAACAGGTTGGATCCCGTCTTCCTTCTTCTGTCCGGAGACAAGGACACCCATAATCAAAAAAAGGAGTCATCCTCTATCGCTTAGAGGGTGACTCCTTTTTGATCAATGGATCCAACTCAATGAACGGATCATCGTTTCGATTTCTTCTAATTCTAAAGACTCTCGATCAGCAGAATAAGTCAACAGAACAAGACGTTCGCCGTCGGAGTAGGCAAAGATACGGATAAACACATCTTCTTCTTTTCCATCAACAGCAAGCAAGGCTTCTTTTGGTGTATTCCGACGCGCTTCAAGAGGTCCCGTTAATTCAATGCCAAACTCTTCTACCAACAAATTGATTTCTTGTTCAGCCGCTTCAAACGGTGTCAGTTCTTCTGCATCCGACTCATAAATCGACAACTGTAAGGTGCCCATCGCATTTTCTTCCGTCGAATAAAAACTAACGAACGTTTCCTCTTCCTGGTATTCAAACGTCTGTGGATATTCAAGAGTAATCCAATTATCGACCGTGTAATGTTTCATATAATTTCCTCCATTCGATTTATCTCGCCAAAATGTACTCCTGTCACGGTCAGTTGTTCCAAATACCGTGCTAGCGTGTCCGAAAGGAAAATACGATCCGTCCGTTCATCTCGCAAGATGTGGTGGGGACCAAGCGACTCACTGATGATTCGCTCCGTCATGAAATAGACCTGTCTCTTCCGAATGGTGCGGAAAATATTTGTCTTATGTAAATGCTCCACCCGTCTTACCGCTAGTATATTGATGAGATAGTAATTGCTTAATCCCGACCGCGTCTTCAACTGGACCCGAAGACATTGTACAGAAAACGGAGTCAACCGTTCCAATGTCTGTTTCATCCGTTCCGATACCAGCGGGATATTCAATTCGTTCGGAAGCACGTCCGGTAACATATCCGCATCCTGTTCGATTGAAAAGGCAAGTAAGCTTGTGTTCAGAAACCACTCTCCTGTCATGAAGCGATAACGATCGATTTGATGGTGACAGGTCGCCCTCCATCCTTTTCCCATCGCCTGTTCGCTCCAAACTCGAACTTTGTTCACCAGTCATTCGCTCCTCTTTCCATCCTCGGGCATTCATGCTCGTCGCAGGAAGCTCATGTAAACGATTTAGCTATTGTTATTGTACACTTTAACTGCGCCCGATTGGAATCACAAGATTCAGCCGTCGCCCGATTCAAACAGTGAAATCTTGGAACGAGATCGATGATAGGCATCACCTAGTGTCAATCATTGTTGACGTATCAAAAGAACAGCCAGTATTTGATGTTAGAGGAATGTTCTTGAAGACATAAGAACCATGTTCAATCCGTCCAGAAAAATCAAAACTATTGACTTTTTTTCTAAAAGTTATGGATATCTATTCTTTGCTATGCTACTATATCTCATGTAGCAACTTTATTTAGCAACTTTTGCGGGTGTAGTTTAGTGGTAAAACCTCAGCCTTCCAAGCTGATGATGAGAGTTCGATTCTCTTCACCCGCTCCAATTTATGACATAACATAGGTCAACGACACATAGGTCAACGACTTTTATACCCTCTCGAGGGGGAAGACGATTCGCACGATGCGAATCGTCTTTTTTTGTCGTTCGCGATACATGCCGCATCTTTTTGGGTATAGTTCGGTATAAAAGTTTCTACTTAGGAATGAGGAGAAGTCTTATGATCCAGATGAAGATGCCCGGTGTGACGGTCTACCAAAGCACGTTAATGAAAACGACTTCGACGTTGATTGAAACACCTGACTGTCTGATCGTCGTTGATCCAGGCTGGCTACCGGATGAAATCGCCACGATTCGCCGGGACGTCGAAATCATCCGGCACGATCGTCCTCTTTATATCGTTTATACGCACGCCCATTTCGATCACATATTAGGTGCTTACGCCTTCAAAGATGCGATTGCAATTGCGTCTCGTCGGTTCATTAATGTCGATCAAGCCGCTGCGCTGAAAGAAGTTCAAAATTTTAATGATGAATATTACATCGAATCCCCTGTCTTGTTTCCGAACATCACACATGTCATCGACGAGTCTGAAACCACTTTAACCATCGGTAAAACCAAGCTGATTTTTTTCCTGACACCCGGTCACGAAGCGACGCATCTGTCCTTCGTCGTCATGCCGCTCCACCTTCTCGTCTGCGGCGATTATGCTTCTGATGTTGAAATTCCGTTGATTGAACATGATTCCAACGAGTATTTGACGACACTCGAACTGCTCGAATCGTTTATCTATGAATATGAAATCAAGTTACTGATTCCCGGTCATGGTCATATTTGTGACGTCCGGACTGAAATGATTGAACGGCTTCACCTCAGCTATGACTATATCTTAGCCTTGCGTGCCGGAAAGGACTCGAACTGGTCTCCGTCTTGGCAACGGACGTCTTTCATGGGCCGCTTACACGAAAAAAACAAGCGCCAAGTCAAGAAAGAACAAACCGAACAACTCGCTCGGCGTCAGTATGACTAAAAAAAGACAGCGTCCACCGCTTCTGAAGCAATGGACGCTGTCTTTTTTTCATGGAGTCGATCCGATTAATTCCAACATCAAGGCTTTTTGCGCGTGCAGACGATTTTCTGCTTGATCAAATACAACAGAATGTGGACCATCAATGACGTCTGCTGTCACTTCTTCTCCCCGGTGTGCCGGAAGACAGTGCAGGAAAATGACATCGGCAGCGGCCACATCCAGCAACGGTTGATTGACTTGATAGCCTGAGAAGGCCGCCAGTCGTTGCGCCGTCTCCTCTTCCTGCCCCATACTCGCAAAGACATCACTATAAATGATATCCGCTCCCGTTGCGGCTTGAACCGGATCCGTGTACTGTTCGATTTTTCCGCCTGTCGCTTGCGCCAATCGGCTTGCCTCGGCGACAATCGTTGCGTCCGGTGCATACGCGGCAGGACTGCAAATCCGGACTGTCATTCCGCTTAAAGCCCCGCCAATCAACAACGAGTGGGCCATGTTGTTTCCGTCCCCGATATAGGTCAGTACTTTCCCGGCTCGTTTTCCGAAATGTTCTTCAATCGTGAGTAAATCCGCTAAGACTTGGCACGGGTGATGTAAATCCGTCAATCCATTGATGATTGGAATCGTTCCGTGCTCCGCTAACGTTTTCACCGTCTCATGTGAAAACGTCCGAATCATCAGCGCATCGACATACCGACTCATCACTTGTATCGTGTCGCTTAACGACTCCCCTCGTCCGATTTGCATGTCTGATCCATTCAAGACGATGGGATGCCCGCCCAACTCGATGACCCCGACTTCAAACGAAATCCGTGTCCGGGTAGAGGCCTTTTCGAACAACAACGCCACTTTTTTTCCACTCAGTGCCTGTTTATATGTCGCTGGCGTCTGTTTGACCGCTTTCGCCAACTCCAATAACTCGGTTAATCCTTCCGCCGTCAATTCTTCGAGCGTCAATAGATGCTGTAACTGCTGTTTGGTCTTCGTCATTGGATTAACTCCTTTCGTGTCGTCCACTCTGCCAATCGTTTGACAGGCAACATATCGATTTCCTCCACACTGTCGAAATACTGCGCAAGGTGTTGTTCGGTAATGACGATGACTCCCTTCGTCAAAGCCAGGGCGCGGTGTGCTTGTTCGTCTTCGCTGATCGAGAAGAAGACACGACACTGGTCAAAATCAGTTCCATCGTCTAGCGGTACGGCATCCGTCCATCCTTCTGTCCCCTTACCGGCGATATGCAACGTTCGTTTTGTCAACAACGTTTTTGTTGTCTCATCATGCGCAAAACGTTCTTTCGCCAATCCGTTTGTCGTCCACTGCAACGTTTCCCCGGTAGACCGCATGACGGGTCCTGTCATCGGGTCCACATGACGTAACTTCAACGTCGAGAAAACCGGTGTCTTCACTGCATGAAACGGTAAACTCGTCCGTTTGACCGGTAACGCATGAACACGTTGTCCACTCGCTGCCTGGACTGCCCATTCGAGTAACGGTTGACCCGTGACTTTAGCGACAATCGGTAATGTCCGGGAAGCACGGGGGTTGATCTCTAAGACATACAGGCTTTGATCTTTGACGACGAACTGAATGTTAAATGCTCCTTTATACGCCAGCTGTTGTCCGATGGCCTGCGCAATCGCTTCGATCTCATCCTGCAATGCCTGTGTCGCTGAAACCGGCGGCAAGATCATCGTCGAATCTCCGGAATGGACACCTGCAGCTTCAATCTGTTCCATGATGATCGGAACATATGTCATTGTCCCGTCAGAGATGCAGTCCACTTCAAACTCTTTCCCCTCGATGTAGGCATCGACTAAAATCGGAAATGCCAGTTGCGGTAACAAGGTTTCCAAATCAGCGGCTGTTTTCAAGCGATGCATGCCTTTCCCGCCGATGACATACGACGGACGGACCATCAACGGATAACCAAGTTGCATGATGACCGCGTTCAATTCTTCCTCGTGCGTGACCTCTTGACCGGGAATATGTGCGATATCCAGTCGATCTAAAAATTGATAAAACCGCTCACGGTTTTCCATTTCATCAATCGTATCTGCCGTCGTGCCGAGCAGATGATAGCCGCGTTGTTCCAGTTCGGCGGCCAAGGCAATCGCCGTCTGTCCGCCAAACTGCACCAAGACGTCTTGACAGTTCTCCGCTTCGAGCACATGGACCACATCTTCAATCGTCAACGGTTCCACATACAACC
Organism: Exiguobacterium sp. S22-S28; assembly: GCF_043359615.1. Taxonomy (NCBI): domain Bacteria; kingdom Bacillati; phylum Bacillota; class Bacilli; order Caryophanales; genus Exiguobacterium; species Exiguobacterium sp. S22-S28. The sequence continues at coordinate 83,897 of NZ_JBHFFC010000034.1, forward strand.
GGTCGGCGACTTCAAAATCCGTCGAAACCGTTTCCGGATTGTTGTTGATCATGATCGTTTCATATCCGCTGTGTTGGAGCGCCCGAACGGCATGCACCGAACAGTAATCAAACTCGATCCCTTGTCCGATGCGAATCGGACCCGCCCCAAGGACGGCGACCTTTTTATGATTGGATGGCGTGACCTCTGTCCGTCCTGACCAACTGCCGTAAAAATAAGGTGTCGGACTTGAAAATTCAGCAGCACACGTGTCAATCATTTGAAATGCCGGCTGTATCCCAAATCCTTGACGCTGACCTTGCACCGATTCCACTGACACACCCAATACACCAGCGATTTGTTGGTCGGTAAACCCATGCCGTTTTGCTGTTAAAAGCGACTCTTCCGACGTCAGATCCAATGTATCTTGAATCGTTAACAGTCGTTCGAGGATCGTAATGAACAGCGGTTGAATCTGCGTCAATTCGACAATCTGTTGCGAGGTCGTTTCTTTTCGATCCAGTAACGCAAGCAACGCAAGCAGACGGCGATCCGTGATCTGTTCTACTTCATGCCAGAGTACCGTCGTGTCGGCTTGCTTCATCCAAGTCGGATAAAGTGGAGCCTGTTCAACCCCTGCACCGCGCCATGCTTTTTGTAAAGCCTCTTCAAGCGTCTTCCCCATCGCCATACTTTCCCCGGTCGCCTTCATCTGGGTTCCGAGGCTGCGGTCGCTTTCCGGGAAGAGATCAAACGGAAAACAGGGGACTTTGGCTGTTACGTAGTCCATTGTAGGTTCAAAACTTGCCATCGTCTCCTTCGTCACGGGATTGATGCAGTCATCCAAACGTTCGCCGAGAGCAAGACGGGTCGCAAGTTTCGCGATTGGATAACCCGTTGCTTTCGAGGCGAGAGCCGAAGAACGGCTGACCCGTGGATTTACCTCGATGACATAATACGTTTGTTCGGTCGGATGAATCGCAAATTGGATGTTACATCCTCCGACGACCCCGAGGGCGGAGACGATTTCTCGTGCTGCCGTTCGGAGCTGTTGATTCATCTGGTCAGAAATCGATTGAATGGGCGCAAATACAACCGAATCGCCGGTATGCACACCCACCGGATCAATATTTTCCATGTTACAGACGATAATCGTCGTATCAAACGCATCACGCATCACTTCATACTCAACTTCTTTATAACCGGCGATGCTGGCTTCGACGAGACATTGTGAAATCGGACTCGCCTGTAAGCCGTTTGCCGCAAGCAGACGGGCTTCTGCTTTTGTCTTGGCGATTCCGCCGCCCGTTCCCCCTAACGTAAAGGCCGGACGAATGACAAGTGGAACACCACACGTTTCCATGAACTCCTCCAGTTCAGCCAATGTTTCGATTGTCTGACTCGTCGGGAGCGGTTGATTCAGTTCAAGCATCCGCTGTTTAAAACGTTCGCGGTCTTCGCCATCACGAATCGTTTCGAGTGATGTGCCGAGCAGTTCCACTTGATACTGATCGAGCACACCGGCTTCTTCGAGCGATAGTGCCAGATTCAGTGCCGTTTGTCCGCCGACCGTCGCGAGCAGGTGGGTCGGACGTTCACGCTGGATCATGGCCGTGGCCTTCTCAAGGGTCATCGCTTCGATATAGATATGGTCCGCGGTCGACGGATCCGTCATGATCGTAGCCGGATTCGAATTCATCAGCATGACCTCGCATCCCGCTTCCCGAAGTGTCTGACACGCCTGTGTCCCTGAATAGTCAAATTCCGCTGCTTGTCCGATCACGATCGGACCCGATCCGATGACCAACACTTTTTTATGATCCTGCATACGCTACCTCCTGTTTCAAAATATGTGCTACGAATTGATCAAAAATCACCATCGCCTCGACAGGTCCAGGATGGGCTTCCGGATGGAACTGGACGGTCAAAATCGGATAAGCCGGATGGAGCAGACCTTCGATTGAACCATCATTGATATGTTGATAGGCAGGAACAAGTTCAGACGCTTCGACACTCGTCGTTTGAACGACATAGCCATGATTTTGTGAAGTCATGAAAACGCGTCCTGTCGCGAGTTCCCGGACCGGATGATTCGCCCCGCGGTGACCGTGATGTTGCTTCTCGATTTGACAACCAAAGGCTTTGGCAATGATTTGATGTCCCATACAGATGCCGAGCGTCGGGTACGATAATGCCAGTTGTTTGATGTCGGCAGTCAGGTGATCGAGTTGCATCGGGTCACCCGGTCCATTGGAGAAGAGTAATCCATCCGGTTTTAATTCCTCAATCACGGATTTCGGGGTATCAAACGGAACGACCGTCACTTTCATTCGACGCGCATTGAGCGCGTCAATCATCGATTTTTTCACACCGTAGTCCAGACAGACCACGTGTCCGTCCGCTTGATCCGTCTCATGAACCTGATGCGTTTTTGTCGAAACCATCGCAATCAAATTCGACGATTGTGAAGACGATTGCTCGTTCAGTCCGATCGAGCCGACTTGATCGCCGTAGGTACGCAGGTGATGGACAAGAGCACGGGTGTCGACTTGACTGAGGACAGGAATGTCGGATGCTGCCAGCCAGTCGGCCAAATCCGATTTGGCTCCGTTATTCGCAAGCGTCTGAACGACGACACCCGCCACTTGAATCTGCTGACTTTCTGAATCCGTCGCAGAAACACCGTATTGTCCGATCAACGGATAGGTAAAGACAATAATCTGTCCACGATAGGAAGGATCGGTCAACACTTCCTGATAACCGGTCATGCCGGTAAAAAAGACAACCTCTCCTTGAACCGATGCCGTTCCGGCCAGTTCCCCCGGATACACCTGTCCATCTGCCAGTTGTAATGCTCCTGTTGTTTTCACATCATGACCTCCTGTTGGCATACTGATTTGATTTTTTCGATTGCCAGATCCAGTTCTGACTCCGTGACGAATAGTGACGGTAATAATCGAATGACGTTCGGACCTGCACTGACAACGAGCAGTCCGGTTTGCTGAAGCGCTTGAATCAACGGTGCGACGGCTTGATGACATTCGATCCCGATCATCAGTCCACGACCACGCACCTCCCGAACCATTGTTCCAGGCAATTCACTTAACTGTGCCATCAAATATTTCCCTTTGTTCTGTACCTGTTGCATTTGCTCGTCCGGTAACAACAATTCCAGTGTCGCTTCTGCCGCTGTCATGGCGAGCGGATTTCCGCCAAATGTTGAACCGTGTGTCCCCGGTGTGAAAACCGTTGCCGCCTCAGCTGTCGTGATGAGTGCTCCGACCGGAAAGCCGCTTCCGAGTCCTTTGGCGACAGTGATGATATCCGGCTTCAGCGGTGTTTGTTCAAAGGCATATCGTGATCCCGTTCGTCCGATTCCGGTCTGAACTTCATCGACGACCACTTTGACGTCATATTTTTTCGTTTGTTCCATCAAAGCCTGTAACCATTCATGATCGGCCGGGATTACACCGCCTTCTCCTTGGATGACCTCGAGCCACACGGCAGCCGTCCGCTCACTGATCATCTCAAGGCTCTCAAAATCATTGAAGGTGAGATGCTTAAAATCGGGAACCATCGTTCCAAAACCGTCTTTGATCTTCTCTTGCCCCGTCGCTCCCATCATCGCGAATGTTCGACCGTGGAATGATTGACTGAATGTCAGGATTTCTGTTTTTTGTGTCCATTTCCGAATCAGCTTAAAGGCTCCTTCATTCGCCTCTGTCCCGCTGTTACAAAAGAAGACGTGACTGAGGTGACTATCTTTTGTCAACAGCTCAGCGACACGTTCCTGCTTACTGCTGATGAACAGGTTCGATGTATGCCACAGTTTCCCGAGTTGTTCCATTACTCGTTGTTGAACAAACGGATGCCGGTGTCCTGTGTTACAGACCGCAATACCCATCGTGAAATCGAGATAGCTTCGCCCTTTCGTATCCGTCACAAACGATCCTGAACCCTCAATCAACTCAATATCATGACGCTGATACGTCGGTAGTAATGCGCTCATTGTTCTCCTCCTTCACTTGAGTTCCGGGACTGGTCACGTCTTGTCCGAATCGAATCCGGACATGCTTGATTCCCTGTTTTGCCGCTTCGATGACAGCCATCGACTTCGGAATCATTCCACCGTTAATTTCGTTCGATGCGAGTCCCGCTTCCAAATCGGAGATGGTCACTTCTGATTGCATCCGACCGTTCAGCTTGATGCCGGTCACATCGGTCAACAATTCAAACTCATCCACTGCCAGAGCGGTGGCTAACGCGACAGCACACGTATCTCCGTTACAGTTCAACGTCCCTTCAGAACCGGTGATCAATGATGTAACGACTGGAATGAACCCCGTTTGCATCAGGGTCTGAAACAACTTTTCTTCGACGTGTGCGACGTGTCCGACCGCACCGACGTCCGGCTGTCGTTCTCCCCGAATGCTCGCGCCGTCGATGCCTGTCAATCCGACGGCAGGTAACGCCTGTTGATTCAACTGGTAGACGATTTTAGACTGCACTTCGCCTCCGAGTACACGTTCCGCCCCGAGCAAAACGTCATCTGTCGTGACCCGGACCCCTTGTTCGAAGACGGATTCAATCTGTAACTGTTGGCAGTAGGCAGATAAGGCCGGTCCACCACCATGCATGAAAATCAATTCGTTTTTCGCTTTCAACCATTCGGACCATTCCTCGTAATAACGGGGATCCAGTTGTTCCAATACACTGCCACCGAGTTTGATTAACTTTCGTTTCGTCATGTCCGGTAACTCGCATTGATTTTAATGTAGTCGTACGTTAAGTCACATCCGAAAGCGTGTCCGCTTTTTGTCCCCTGATTCAAATCGACTTCGATTTGAACGACATCTGCCGCAAGCTCAGCGGACGCTACCGTCTCGTCAAACCAGACCGGCATGCTTTGGTGGAGGACGGCTTGGGAACCGATCCGGATATCAATCTGACTGACATCAATCGGTTCATCGATACTGCCGATTGCAGCAACGATACGTCCCCAGTTCGCATCTTCTCCGAAAATCGCTGTTTTCACGAGCGAAGAACCTACGATTTGTTTGGCAATCTTTCGGGCAAGCAGTTCCTCGTTTGTCCCATTGACCTTGACTTCAATCAGTTTCGTCGCCCCTTCACCGTCCCGTGCAATTTGTTTCGCCAGGTCCTGACAGACGCCCTCGACGGCCTGCCGGAACTGTTCGGCTTCTGTTGAACCCCGTTCGATCGATTGGGTTTGTGCTGCTCCGCTCGCGAGAATCATCACCATGTCATTCGTCGAACTGTCTCCGTCCACCGTGATGCAGTTGAACGTCCGATTGACGGCTGTTTTTAAGACCTCTTGGAGAAACACGCTGTCAATCGAAGCATCTGTCGTCAAAAATCCAAGCATCGTCGCCATGTTCGGATGAATCATGCCGGACCCTTTAGCAACACCGCACACCGATACGACATCCCCGTTCAGCAGGATTTGTCGCCCGGCTGTTTTAGTCCCCGTGTCCGTCGTCAGAATGGCAGTCGCAAAGTCCTCCGCCTGGGTGTCTTTCGTATCAGGTTTCAGTTGTTCGATGCCTTGAAGTAACGTGTCGATTGGAAGCGGTTGACCGATGATGCCGGTCGAGGCTATGACGACATGTTCCGGTGCCAGTTGAAATTGCTCGGCAACAGCTTGTTGTGAAGCATAGGCATGGGTTAATCCCAGTTCGCCTGTACAGGCATTGGCATTTCCACTGTTGACCAAGACCGCATGCACTTTTCCGGCTGATGCCGCCATCGCTTCTTTCGTCACGGTGATTGGAGCCGCTTGGATTTGATTCGTCGTGTAGACAGCCGCCGCATCCGCACCGCCTTCACATAACAGAAGTGCCAAATCCTTTCGTTTGAGTCTCAACCCGACATGGATCCCCGTTGCCTTAAATCCTTTTGGTGTCGTTACCGTCAATACTGGTGTCACTTGTACATTTAACATATTCATGGTCCCTTCTATATAAAGAATGGCTGTTGTGTCAGTCCGAGTGTTTCTTGATATCCACTCATGACATTGGCATTTTGAATCGCCTGTCCCGCAGCACCTTTTTGCATATTATCGAGTACGGATACGACCGTCAGCCGTCCTGTCCTCGTGTCCAGATACACGGATAAATCACAATAGTTACTGCCGGCAGCCGATCTGATTTCCGGATCTGCCTGATTGATTCGAATGAACGACTCCCGTTGGTATCGCTCACTGAACCATGCTTGCCATTCATGCTCTGTCTTCTCGACAAGCGGTTGTAACGTCATCGTTGCCATGATTCCTCGATTCAGCGGGACCAGATAGGTTGCAAGGGATACGACGACCTTTTGACCGGTGATTTGTTCGACGACGGACTCGACTTCCGGAATGTGCTGATGACGATTCTGTTTGTACATCCGAACATTTTCATTCGATCGCACATGGTGTGTTTGTTCCGTCAACGTTTTTCCGGCACCGGATAGTCCGGAGCTGGCGTGGATGATAATCTGATCCGGATCAATCATCTGTTGCTCAAGCAGGGGCAGTAAACCTAACAAGATGGCTGTGGCGTAACATCCCGGATTCGCCACCAACCGACTGTTTTTGATGTCTTCCCGCTTCCACTCGGTCAATCCATATGTGGCTTGTGCCTGAATGGATGAATCGATGGCGTCGTGTGCATACCACGCCTCATACAATGTTTTCTCGAGCCGCAGGTCTCCGCTCAAATCGATTGTCTTCCCGTCCCACTCGGTCAATTGTTTGAGGTATTCTGTCGATATACCGCTCGGTGTTGCGAGAAACAGAAGATCCGTTTCGACCTCCTTAATATGGGCCATCGAAAATTCCGTTAAGACCGGATACTGTTTTTTATTCATAAAGCTGTATAATCGTTCTATCTTCTCATCTGTTTTCGAATCACTGATCAGCGAAACGATTTCCAGCTGAGGATGAAGCTCAATCAACCGTATAAGTTCAATCGCAGCATATCCTGTTGCGCCAACAATCGTACATCTCATCTGAGGAACTCCTTTGAAATAAATGATAAACCGATTTAAACATATGTATAATTATACTGTCAACTGTATTTTTATTTATATATTATGCAGAACGACAAAAAAGGCTTTGATCAATGACATCAAAACTGATGTGACTGATCAAAGCCTTTTTTTAACTATTATCGTTTTTCTGCACGCTGTGCGACGAGATGATCGATTCCAAAAACACTTGCTCCCATTAATGCGATGACCACTACAAAAATTGCAGTAAACATATGTATTCTCCCCCTGTTCACAAAATAGACATCTCTTATTTCCTATTGTGCAAGATTTCCGGTAAAAAAGAAAGCGTTTACGACAAAAAATCGTCACATTTTGTTTTATTTTTTCTTTTTAATTAAAATCCAAACAGTTGACGAACCGGTGCATCTTCGATAACATAGCAACTGTTCCATATTTTACTTTCACGCGTAAAAGCAAACAAGCATAAACGCATTATAGAAACAGGGAGGTGGAAGCATGCGTATATCCTTTCGTGAATCCGCAGCTATCCTAGGAATCAGTATCATTATTTTATTATCCGTTTTATTCGGTGCCAAAGCCGAACCGCATCTTGCCATTTTATCCAGTTTAATTTTCGTCGTCGCTTACTCTGCCATCCGTGGTTTTCGTTATGAGGCGCTCGAACAACATATGATTAACGGAATCCGTGAAGCCATCAAACCGATTTTGATCATGTTGCTCGTCGGAATGACGATTGCTGTCTGGATGATGAGCGGCGCCGTCCCGACACTGCTTCATTTCGGACTCGAGACCTTATCTGCCACCTGGTTCGCACCAAGTGCTTTGATCATTACAATGATTGTCTCAACGTTTACCGGAAGTTCGTTTACGACGATTGGAACCGTTGGCGTTGCCTTAATGGGAATCGCCGTCGCGCTTGGTGTCAATCCGGCACTCGCCGCAGGTGCCATCATCAGCGGTGCTTGTTTCGGGGATAAGATGTCTCCTTTATCGGATACGACAAATTTTGCACCCGGCATCGTCAATGTTTCAGTGTTTGATCACATCCGTTTCATGATGGGAACCACGGTACCAGCCATTACCATCACCTTCATCCTGTTCTTTATTTTTGGACAGGGAGACGGTGCAATCGATGCAGCAACAATCGGATCGACCCAACAAGAATTGACGCGTCTGTTCACTCTTTCTCCTTGGACCCTGTTATCTCCATTGCTCGTCATGATTTTAGCATTACGCAAAACACCTGTCGTACCGACTTTGATTGCCGGCATCTTAAGTGGTCTACTGTTGACCGGATTAACACAAGGTAACTGGAACGTCGGTCAATGGATGAGCGTCATTCAAAATGGTTTAAAAATGGAGTCAGATAACAAAACAGTCACAAGTATCATCAGTAAAGGTGGTCTGCAGTCGATGATGTGGTCTGTTTCCCTCGTCATGCTCGCCCTTGCTTTTGGGGGTGTTCTCCGAGGCATCGGCGTCATCGATGTCATCATCGAGAAAACTGTTTCGAAACTGAAACGGGACGGCAGCATCATTTCATCTGCTGCCCTTGCTTCCATCGGTGTCAACATCATGGCTGGCGAACAATACTTGTCCATCTTGTTACCCGGACAAGCGTTCAAAAAGATTTTTGAGGAGCGTTCGATTGACCTTCGCTTCTTGTCTCGTGCTCTTGAGGATGGCGGTACACTCGTCAATCCGTTAATTCCGTGGGGCGTTTCAGGTGCCTTTTTCGCATCAACACTCGGTGTTCCCGTGACAGCGTACGTTCCGTTCGCGTTCTTCTTGTTGCTGTCGCCGTTCTTTACGTTCCTACTCGCCTTTATCCGCCCCACTAAAAAACCGGCACAGGATCTAGTTGCTTAATCTGTATTCCGGTCGTATTTTTTCGAGTAAAACTGTGTATTCAGTTTTACTCTTTTTTTAATTGCTTTTACAAAAACTCTACAGAATGCAACGATTGTCGAGAAAGATGTGTAAATCTAAAGTGAAATGGGAATATACCAAACATAAGATAAAAAAATTACAGCGAATCGAGAGAGAGAAACGTGCACCCTGCTTCAGGAGATGCTTTCGGTGTAATTTGTAGGAGGAGTTCGATTATGATCAAACGTGGCACATTAGAACGGCTTGATGGCAAATATGCTGTTCTTCTCTGGGAGAATGGATCTAGTTTTATTCCCCGTCGTTATTTGCCGACTGAAGCACGACTTGGTGATACAATTTTATTTGATGGTACAAGTTACTCGATTGACGCATCCAGTTCAACTCAATCTTCCTTTCAAACGTTTTCGTTTCGGCAAATGGGTTGATACGTAAAAAAAGCCTTCTGGTGATAAGAATTGACTAGTAGACATATTCGTCTTCTTCAGTCCTTCCTTATCTACAGATGGCTTTTTTTTGGTGTTTAACGGATTCGAAGTTCCCTGTTGGAACATTGTGGACACTGAATCTGATGGATATCCGATAACGAAAGTCGTCTCAGTGTCGATCCGTCGTGTTCACATTGGTGCATCGGTTCGATGATTTCCGTTTTCAAAAACAGAGCACACCAGAAGTGCGTCGAGATACGAAGACAACACGGGCATTGAAACAAATCATATTGATGCGGCACCCATCCCTCTTCGATTTCATCGATGTGTGCATGATAGGTCTTGATGATATAAGCACGCATGGAATCCGTGATTTTTTGGCGGCTCACAAGCGGTTCCTGATACGGTGGTACGAATAAAAACGGCAACGCTGACGTGTAGTTTCCCATGCCGTATGTCAGCATGGAAGGGAATGCCTTCCATTCTTCTTGCTGTCCGACTTCAATGATTTGGTGATACGTACAGGCCCCGCAAGACAGTTCCATGTTTTATCCTCCGATCTTCTGCACCATCTCTTTCAACATTTCTTCCGTGACCGGTCCGACATGTTTCCCGACAATCGTGCCTGTTTCGTCAATCAGATACGTTGCAGGCATCGCGAGGAGCCGGTACGCTTTCTCTGACTGCCCTTTCGTATCGTAAAGTACCGGATAGTCCACAGGAGTTTTCTTTAAAAACTCTTCGACATCCGTCAATCGTCTTTCGGATGTCGTCACGTTGATGCCATATACCGGAATGGACGTCGACTCAGAAAAGGCGTTCAATTCCGGAATTTCCTGCCGACAGGGCGGACACCAGGTTGCCCAAAAATTAATGACGATGAGCTGATCCGTCAAGTCAGATAAACGAATCGGTTGACCTTCTTGTTCTATTTCGAGGTCCGGCGCTTTCATTCCTGTTTCGAGCCCGCCTTCCGCCTGTTGTTTTGCTTGAATCTGTTGTTGATCTTGTTTGGTTTGATAGGCGTTGTAGCTCGTGTAGGCAATACCTGAAAGGACGACCGCTATCACTAGATAAAAAACATATTTTTTCACTGATATCTTCACTCCTCTATGTATTCAGTGTAGCAGAATCTTTCGCTGCATTTGTGACAAAAAAAGTGTCCGAATCCCTGAATCGGAATCGGACACTTGCCTTGCCATCTATATTTTATGAGATTTTGTTCCAATCATCTGCTTAATTGTATCGTGGCAATTGTTTTTTGACTTGGCGGTTATCTTTGACGCTTCCAACCGCTTCATCTCCGCCAAGTGCTTCATTCAATGCCGTTTTTCCCTGCTTGACTTCAAGACGACGATTAAACACGGCCCGATTGTCGACAGCTGCGACTAGAATCGATGCGACGTCCGTTTCAGAAATCGTAGCTTCTTTGACATCTTTTAAATCTTCGTCCGCTTCAATCAATCCGCGTCCTTCACCATCGACGATATTCACGGGACAGATGATGGTATAAGTGAGTCCACTATGCTCGATCTGTTCTTCCGCCGCATTTTTAGCTGCATAGAACGGATACATTTCTTTTTTAAATTGATTCGGGCGGTCAGCGCCGTATGCACTGAGGAGGACGAAATGACGAACACGCGCCTTTTTCGCAGCATCAATCGTTTTCAGAGCAACTGTCCGGTCAAGCAATTCGATTTCAGTCGGCTCTCCATCAACGCCGGCTGTCGCGGCACAAATGACCGCATCTTGACCGGATACACCGTGTTCAATGACTTTCTCGAGTTCTGTTTCAATATCGACATAGTGCGCTTTGACACCGAGTTTTTCAAATCGTTCAACCAGATGTTGATGACGAACGATGACAGTAACTTGATGACCTTTTGCGAGCGACTTGACGACACGGGCTCCAATTGTACCTGATGCACCTACAACTAATACTTTCATATGATAGGTCCCTCCTCGATAGATTAGTCACCTTTAGTAATTTCCACTGTTCGAGAAAGAACAAACCCGTTTTGAAAAATTAATCGTTTTTTAGTGTCCCATAAAATGTCGTATCTAACTTTGCACGCAATTCGTTTAATTCTTTTTCCTTCGGGAAATCATAAAAAATACCATTCATCCGTTCACTGACACCTTCGACTTCAAAGTGTTCCCGTTTTGAAAACAGGGCGAGCGATAACCCCGCTGCCATCATTTGCCGGACACTGACGTCTAAATTCATCTCTTCTTTCATATACCGGTTCGCAGCAGGAATACTGCTCCATCCGGTCGGCTTCATCAAATGCGTCGCCACCGCTTGGATGACTTCTGACTGACGATTGGCCCGGGCGACGTCTGTATCGGTTTTCCGGTGACGGGAATACGCGAGCGCCATTGCACCATCCATATGATATTCTTTCCCTTTTTGGAACGAGTACTGGTTGGCTTTCCCACTTGCATCCTGTTCACTGAACGTACCGGTTGAAACTAAATCAATCCCACCAATTTCATCAATCAAACCAATGAAACTGTCAAACGAAATGACAATCTGACTGTCAATGTTTTGATCGAGTAATCCACTGACGGCACTACTCGTACATTCCTCCCCACCGTATGCAAACGCATGGGTGATTTTATCTTTTTTTCCGTTTTCGCAAGCAATCGGCGTATACGTATCTCGTGGAATGGATGTCAATTGAATCGTTCGTGAAAGAGGAACAAATTGCATGACAGATAAGGAATCTGATCTTGAACCACGCAGTGTTTCACCCGGCCGGGCATCACTGCCGATCAGCAAAAACGTAAACGGTTGGGACGAAAAGAGAATAACGCCAATCAAGAGAACGAACAAGATACCCAACAGTTTCCTTTTAAACCGACGTTTCTTTTTCGGAACCGGTTGTTTTTTCAACCGGTCACCGGATGCTTGACTGCGCACCGGCTCATCTGTTTGACGGTGTTTCGTCGCACGTCTCCGGCTCATACGATTTAAGGCAAGACCCACAAGCCGGTTCCCTGAGCGTAATACAGCACCGACTCCAGTTCGCAGACGTCGTGTTGAAGTCTGTTTTGAAACCGTCCGTTGCGGTTCTCGATGCGAGGGTTCATCGACATAACGGTGACCCGTGGACACAACCGACTCCACACTTTCTCGCTGCCTACTGTCTTGCTTCTGTTCTTCTGACTTACGTAATTCCTCTTGACGATTTCGTTCTAACCGGGAACGTCCTGAATGCGACTCTTCCATAGCTTACCTCCGTTTTAATCTCGCGCTAAACGCTTTTCCTGTAAGAAATCACGCATGTATGTCCGTTTTGGATCTTTCATCGAAGCAGCCATCTGGTATACCCAGCCTTCTGTTCGACGTCCGTCTGTCCGTTCCCCATAATAGGAAGATGTTTCTTGTTCATACTCAGACAGTAACTGACGCATCGTGTCGTCATCAGTATACGTATTCCGGTGGAAAACCGCATCCATCGGAAGGCGGGGTTTTTTCCCCGGCTCTTGGTCCGGAAGACCGACGGCAACACCGAACAACGGAACAACGTGATCGGGTAAGGCTAACAGTTCACTGACTTTGGCTGCATCGTTTCGTAATGATCCAATATAAACCGTACCGTATCCGAGCGATTCTGCAGCGACGACGAGATTTTGAGCCGCAAGCCCTGCATCCACAGCACCCACGATTAATGCTTCAGTCGTTTCGACCGTCCGATCGACTGATCCGGACGCTATTTCTGCAGCCAAAACATGTTTATGGTAATCAATGCAAAAGACGAAAAAATAACTGTTTTCAGCGACATAAGCTTGTCCACTAGCGACATCCACCAATTGTTGCTTCAATGCGCTTTCTTCCACTCCGATAATGGCGTAGGCCTGCTGATAAGAAGAGGTGGAAGCCGCTTGGGCAGAACGGACGAGAATTTCAACCGTTTTCGGATCAAGCTGATGTGGCTTAAATTTCCGGATGGACCGGTGATGAAGTAAGTGTTCAATTGTTTCGTTCATGAATAATCGCTCCTTTGAATGAATGTTTCTCTTAAAGATAGGCAAACATCTCTTTAAGTGCAAATAATACATATCGATATACAAAGACAACCGATCATCTCATTTTATCTTTCGCGGGTTACTTCTTAAACAAATCGGGAAAAGGATACAAGAAGCGCTGTGTCTTTTTTGTCGAAGGAGGGCGGTCATGAGAATTCGCAAACTACGTCTTTTACTTGAACAATACGGCGATACGACCCTTCGCGACATTATCGTAGAAATGTATCGTCAACTTCCTAAACAAGTCATCGAAGAAAAAGATTTGGATTTGATGTTAGCTCAGTTTGCCAAGTACAAAGGTCTACAAAAAGAACAGGAACAACCAAACGTCGAACAAACCATCGAACAAACCGAACAATTCATCCAATTCGCTTATGATATGCAGTATTTGGAACCAAACGCACGTGTCACCATCCGTGAGCAAAAAAACTGGTATGTAACTGCAAAACGTCTGCTCAAACACCTCCGTCACTACATCGGTCGAAAAAACGGGACACGGGTTGCTTTTGAGGAGTTCTTTTTTTTACTTTCCTCGGCAGCCGGAGAAGAACCGCTTTTTTTAAGCAATGATCCTTTCCGATTAATCAAAGTCACACAGGTGGAGCTGTTTGAAGAACTTGTCGGTTACTATAAACTCGACACACCTGACCAAACATGGATGCAGCGAGCTATCTATACTGCCGTCAAAGTCCCGATTGATGTTGATACGGAGCGGAGCGATTTGTTCCTCGCCGTTCTTACCCACTGTACAAGTGTTCGTGAGCGGGAATCTTACGTGAATTTATTAAACACCCACGCTAAAAAACTTCAAATGAAGGTTCGGATGGATACGGACTTGTTAGTGCTGTATCAAGAAATTCGTTTTGCCGAACTGCATGCCCTCATTGCTTTACGTCAACTTGAACGTGCCGAAGCCATGCTGTTCACAGAATATATTCCCTATTTTTCTCATCGGTCGACTCCATTCCGTTATTACCTTGACTTGCTTCAGCAAGCCGGACTAGAAGAAGAACATGACCGGATCGAACGGGTCGGACGACGAAAACATATTCATTTTTAAGATATAATACGCCAAAAAGACGAAGGACTCTTTAATAAGAATCCTCCGTCTTTTTCATTTAGTCCGTCGCATTCACAATACCTAATCCAACTGTCGCTAATAAAGCGATACAGGCGAATAAAAAGGCCATGTCGTTTGGAGAATCAAATCCATCATATGTCGGTTCTTTTTGATCTGTAATGATTTCATCCATCGTTCCATAACTGCCGTACGTCGTAGATTCCCGGACGGTTGTTTCATTTTTTTCAATCTCTTGTGCTTGGATCGGATGTACCCCGATCAAAATGAAAAAGAATCCGAGTACAAGTAGTGTTCTCACTGTCTTTCACCGCCTAATTATTTACCTTTAATTTCAAATTAAACCCATAATATTTCTGTGTTTTTTGTATACTGACTGTACTGGCTTTCATTTTTTTGAAAGGACGTGTTTATATTGAAAATTTTATCTTACCGTCAACTCACTCATTCACAACGCCGCTTGGTGCATCGTTTTCTTCGACATCATCCGTCTATCCCTTCCTCCCTTACTCATCAACCGGATGAACATCAACAATGGACAATTTGGAAGGAACAAGATCTTCAGGCAACGCTCGGACTTCGTATTTTTCACCAGTCGATTCAATTAGTAAATGCTGCTTACTCTGATTTATCAGCTTTTCGTCAACTCGCTCTCTATGTGCACGAAAAAGCCCTCGCGCTTTCCCCTCAGTATATCGATGTGCAAGTCATACCGCCCCATGATTTCGGATTCGTCACGACATGGAACGCCTTGGGCTACTCTTTATCCGGTGAACAATTTCGATTAATTGGTCTTACTCACGAGCGAAACGCCTCGCTGCACTTCAAGCCTCTGTCCTTAAGAAATCGTCCGTTATACTTAAGTATCCGTAATGACGCTGTTGACGGTTCTGATTTTCTCTTCCCGTATGATGTTGCACATCTCGATTACTTATTAGATCAAGGAGTATTGCCCTACCTGGTGTACGACGAAAAAACAATCATCGGAACGATTTTGATTGAACAGCATCAACAAGTCGTCCGCCTTCTCGAAATCACCTGCTTGCCTCAACTGAAAAACCAAGGATATGGTCGGAGAATTTTGGATACCTTCCAAACGAAATTACGAAAAAAGAATATCTTGTCATTTGAAGTATTTTGTTATTCCACACAACAAGAAGCCCTCCGCCTCTATCAACCAGCGGCCTTTTGTGATATTCAAGTTTTTTCAAACTGGCATCGTTATTCTTGCGAACCGGTTTCTTTAACGACGTAAACGTTGTACGATTTCCATGTATTCTGTCAGTACGTATTGATCATCTATATCATTAAAATCGACACGTGCCTCTGATTTCAACCGTGTACCCATTACGAGTAGTCTCTCGTAATAATCTGTCCCTAAACTTGCTTCAAGTCCCGGTTGATAATTATGAAAGGCCAATAAAGAATCTTCCACGATTTCTTGATGTTTCGGATGTTTCAACGCATCTTCTAACAGTCTAGGAAATTGTTCCACTTGCCGTCCGACAATAGCATAAAACAACGGGAAATGTTTCGCATAACGAAAAGATATATCATAGCGGCCGTAATCAATGACAGGACGCAGACTTTCAAACTGTCCGCGTTGCAACCGTTCTGCTAATCCGACGGTCGTACGGTGTTCGAATAATAAAAGACTATCTCCGGTCAATGGCTGTTCATTCGTCAGCAACAAGACAATATCTAACGAATTAATTTCATCTGTTTCAAGAAAACGATCGCTCCGTTGCAATTCGGTTGTGTACGATAAATTCAATCCTGCTGCGACGGCTTGCTTGAACATCGTGTGATCATATACAGTATATAGACCTGCCGGGAAAGCTAACGGTTGCCGGACAAGCGATCGGTGTCCTTCAATCGTCACGATTTGATTAATATCCAAACCACCTGCGATCAACTTTTGAAGGAAAACAGTCCCTGATTTGATTTCTGTCAATCGGATCAACAGACGATCTACATCTACCATCGGTTGATGGGTTGAGAGCGCCAACGCAAGATGATCCTCTGACTGCAACGAAATCGCACGACTGATAAAATTCAAGGCCCGCCGCTCTTGTTCTGTCAATTGTTTGTCATATACTTGAAAATCAGTCGTTTTTAAATTAAGGAAAGCATCGATTGCCGGAGCAATCGCTTCATTTTTAACAAATCTTCTCATATTCCTTGTCCCCCTGAATGGTGTCTCTCTTCGTAGTGTACGCAAAATTGAATCTTCTTGAAAGACTCAAAAAAAAATCCCGGTGCTTCCTAAGAAAAGAAGCAACCAAGATTTTCATTTTTTACTCACTTTCAGATGTGAATTCCGAAAAGTTTCGTCTTTTTTACCGACTTTTTCAACACTCGTCCCCACCGAACCATTGTATTCGATCTCTTGTTTTGGCTGAATGAATTCATAAGTAACTGCTGGTTCACCACGTAATCGGACTTTAATCACTTGCCGATGTTGAAGTGAGAAAGAAGCTTTCACTTCAAGAAGGGACGTTTTATCAATACCGTTTCGGGACTGTAACATCTTCGCCAACTGATTCTCTGAATTCCGTTGACTGCTTTGAAGTTCAGCATACGAAATACCGACAGCAAACGACAGCACTCCAATCAGACTTAACGCGAGAATGACCAGTATTTTTTTCAATGACTGACTCACCTCCAGATAGAGTTCTTCCTGCTCTCATCATCGGATCATCCGTCCTATTCCTGAAGTCTTTTTGAAACTTCTTTCAACTGCATTTGCATATCGAGATGGGGAATGCCGTCTTCCAAATAGACATCGGATTTTTTTTCAAATCCAAATGTGGCATAAAATCCCTCTAAATGAGCTTGAGCTTGAAGATCAATCTGAAGTTCACCTTGTTTGCGGACATCGGCAATCGCTTCATTTAACAATCGTCTCGCAATTCCCTTTGACCGGTAATCGGCTCGGACGGCTACTCGTCCGATCGCGACTGCTCCAGACGGCTTTCTCGGCAGGACGCGAAGACAACCAATCAATTGATTTCCGTCATACGCCAAACCGTGCCATGCATCTTGATCCCGGTTATCCAGTTCCGGATACGGACAATTTTGTTCCACAACAAAAATATCCGTTCTGAGTTTTAACAATTCGTACAGGCTCGTTCCATCTAATTGATGAAATGAATACCATTTTGTTTGATACATAGACAACTCGCTCCCTACTTTTTTTAAAAATCATCCTCGAAACAGACGAGACAGTCGACAAGCATAAATAATGACAGGAACTCCTTTAAATACTGTTTCTTTTTCCCATTGCATTCCATTTGCTCGGGCAACATTTTGAGAAGATGTATTTTCAGGATGAATGATGGAAATCAAGCGTTCGTTTCCTTGTTCATGTGCTTGACGCATCAGTCTCTGGGCCGCCTCACGTCCATAACCGACTTTCCAGTGAATGGGTGTCAACCAATAACCAACTTCAAGTTCCTGTACACCGTCTACTTCTTGCAAAACAAGTCCGGCAAAACCAATCGGCTCCTGCGTCTCTTTTTTTTCTAACAGTAAAAATCCTGTTTGTCGTTCATCTTCATACCGTTCAAACTGCCGTTCAAACCAAACCTTTGCTTCTGCATCATCCAAGCCCATCCCTCCGTTGATGTAACGCATGACAAGCTCGTTTTGAACCAGTGTCTTATAGAAATCAAAATCCGTCTTTACAAATGGTCGCATGTTTAATCGTTCGCTTTCCATGGTGTCTCCCCCTTCCTTGATTTAATCGTGTCTTTTATTTTTCCCCTGTTTTTCATTTATTCACCCCTTATACCACCGTTTTCTTTAAAAAAATATACCGTGTGTCACATGACTATTCCATGACATTCTCTAAGAAGCGCTTGCTTTTTATCTGTCAACTCTGTATTTTGGGAACAGTATGCTAAACATCAAACACGGAATTAGTGTAAAATATATTTTGAGCGTTTTTGGCTGAATGGAATTTATGAAAAAGGACTGAGACATGATGACGGAGCAACTATTAGCTGGGTTGTACGAAGGTATTGCAAAAGAAGCAGTTTTAATCAACGAACCTTTAAAAAATCACACGTATACAAAAATGGGTGGATTGGCGGATCTTTTCTTGATTCCTTCCACATATGAAGAGACAGCATTTGCTGTCCGTTATGCTTATGAAAATGATTTACCTTTAACCATGCTCGGAAACGGATCAAACCTTGTCGTTCGTGACGGCGGTATCCGGGGAATCGTATTATCTTTTGAAAAATTAACTGATATTTCTGTTGAAGGACATGAACTTGTCGCACAAAGCGGAGCAGCAATCATTCAAGCTTCACGCATTGCTTACGACCATGCTTTAAGTGGTCTCGAATTCGCATGCGGCATTCCCGGTACAATCGGTGGTGCCTTGATCATGAATGCCGGTGCTTACGGTGGAGAAGTCAAAGACTGTCTGGATAGTGCAACCGTTTTGACCCGCAAAGGCGAGTTACTGAACATCTCGCATGAAGAGCTTGAGCTTGGTTATCGTTCAAGCTGTTTCTCGAAAAAAGAATATATCATCTTAGAGGGACGATTCTCTCTGACAGAAGGCGATCCAGCTTTAATCAAAGAAGTGATGGATGATTTGACACATAAACGCGAAACGAAACAACCTCTTGAATATCCTTCATGCGGGAGCGTTTTCAAACGTCCGGAAGGCTATTTTGCCGGCAAACTGATTCAAGACAGCGGTTTACAAGGCGCCCGGATTGGTGGTGCGGAAGTCTCTCAAAAACATGCCGGATTTATCGTGAATGTTAAAGACGCAACGGCAACAGACTATATTTCACTGATTCGCCATGTCCAAGAAACCGTCCAAGAAAAGTTTGGAATTTTACTTGAACCGGAAGTAAAAATTATCGGCGATGAGTTACACAACTAAACAAACAGCGGGCTGACACGATTCACGTGTCAGCCCGCTGTTTGTTTAACGAATTCGATGTATTAAATGGCCCAGTTCCCATCACGCATTAATGGTTCCCGTGTGCCGTCAGACAGTTCACCGTCAATCGACATGTCTCCGGAACCGATCATGAAATCAACATGCGTCATTGAATCGTTCGCACCTTGCGCTGCCAATTCTTCGTTCGACAGACTCGGTCCGTTCTCAAGACACGTCGAGTAGGCGCGTCCGATCGCCAAGTGGCAGGAAGCATTTTCATCAAATAATGTATTGTAGAACAAAATACCGGAGTCTGAAATCGGCGAATGGTGCGGCACAAGAGCCACTTCTCCGAGGTAACGCGCACCTTCATCCAATGAAATAAGTTCGTCAAGTGCTGCTTGTCCCTGTTTCGCTTCGGCTTTGATAATTTTCCCGTCTTCAAACCATAACGTAAACTCATCGATCAAATTCCCGCTGTAGCTGAGTGGTTTTGTACTCGAAACATGCCCGTTGACTCCGGTTTTTTTCGGTAAAGTGAATACTTCTTCCGTCGGCAGATTGGCGATGAAGTCGACACCATCCGCGTTTGGTCCACCTCCACCCAGCCAAACATGACGTTCCGGCAATTCAATCGTCAATTCTGTTCCCGGTGCCGAGTAATGAAGTTTATTGTATTTTTTCTCTGTCAAGAAGGTGGCTTTTGTCCGTAAATTCGCATCGTGTTGTTCCCAAGCGACGACTGGATTATCTTGGTCCACACGTGTCGCTTTCAAGATGGCTCCCCACAGGTCCTCCAGCGCGTTGTCAGAGTCCGGGAAGACCTTGGTAGCCCAAGCATCTGAAGGCGCCGCAATGACGCACCAACTGACATTATCACTCATGACGAACTTACGCCAATTTGCTAAAGCGATACCTGCTGCTTTATTCGCCCGCGCAATTCGACTGGATTCAACTCCATTCAATAAGTCAGGATCTTCACTGACGACCGAAAGGAACGCTGTTTTTTCTTCTGCCAATTGATCAAAACGAGCTTTTAACCATTCCGGAAACGCATCAAACGAATCTTCCGGTGCATCGAAGTAACGAATTTTCGTCATTTCATCATCTGACCACTGAACATAAACATTTGAAGCCCCCACTTCATAGGCCACACGCGTAATTTCACGGACAAGTGGTGCATTTTCAATTCCAGCACGAATTTCGAGTTGTTGACCGGCTTGCAGGTTGATTCCTGTACGTACCGCGAGTGCGGCATACTTTTTTAATTGTTCTTGAGTCGGCATTATGTAATCCCCTTTCAACTATTACTCTTATTTTCACGAAATAGTTGCAATTTTGCAAGAAATAAGGTGAAACTAGAGATACAGAAGGAGTGTTGATGATGGAATTTACACCAGGCGATTTTAAATCTGCTTACACCTATTTTCACCGACAAGCATTAGCCGCTGTCGGAAATGCGAAAGCACAAGAAGACTTACTGATCCAAGGAGAGCTCGGACTTGCCCGTCTCACAACGGATCTTGCATCTGAAGAAGAATCGGATATCGAACGGGAAGCGGAACTTGTACTTTATTTCCAACTCAAACAGTTACTCGGTATGTTACGGGCTTTGTACAACAAACGTTTTGAAATGCAACCGGAACAGGAACAACTTTTATTAACCGCTGTTTTGTACTTCACGTCCCCGGTCGACGCCCTGCCTGACGAAAATATTTTAGGGCTGTTCGATGACGCCCAAATCGTAGAGGCCATCTATGAAGAACTGGCAGCAGATGTCGATCGTTTTCAACATTTGGAATGACAAAATTGAAGGATGCAGACATCAAAAAAGAAGGATTCGATTTTCATCG
>NZ_JBHFFC010000035.1:0-1750 GCF_043359615.1 Exiguobacterium sp. S22-S28
TTCGAGGGCCTTCTTCTATGATGAAAAACCGATTTTAAGTAAACAAATAAGGACTGCCTCTGATAAAGTTAAAGTGACCAAACCATAACTATCGGAGGTGTCCTTATGTTTAAAAATTATAACATGAACCAGCTGGTTCTGCCTTTAGATTTAGAAATTCGTCTTCAAGAAAACGATATCGCTTTCGCCGTTCATCATCTTGTCGAGTCCATTCCCGACGATGCCTTTGAACCTTTTACTCGAACGACAGGCTGCCCCGCCTATCATCCACGCATGATGATGAAAATCATTTTATGCGCCTATACGCAATCGGTCTTCTCTGGTCGGAAGATCGAAGGACTCCTTCAAGACAGTCTGCGTATGATGTGGCTCGCTCAAGGGAATGAACCGAGCTATCGTACGATCAATCGCTTTCGAGTGCACCCGGCAGTCACACCTATCCTGAAGCAGGCGTTCGTCACCTTCCGTTGCCATCTCGTCGAGATGGGAGAAATTAAGGAAGAAGCGATCTTCATTGATGGTACGAAACTAGAAGCGAATGCGAATCGATATACGTTCGTCTGGCGAAAATCCGTCGAGCGATATAGTGCGTCGCTCGTCGAAAAGTCTAATCTTCTCTATGAAGAACTCGTCGCACAGGAAATCTTACCGGAGATTGAACGGGAAAGTCCAGACGAACTGACCATTCCTGAACTCGAGTACATCGGTGATGTTTTGGAGGAACGAATCGCGTCTATCAATCAAGAAATCGAGGCAAGTTCAGATACGCAGGAGAGAAAACGGCTTCGTTCCGAACGAAAGCAACCCCATTTTTTTCGAAAAAAGTTCGCTGAGTTCGTGGAAAGAAAAAGGAAGTATGCCGTCCAAAAGGAGACGTTCGATGGACGGAACAGCTATTCGAAGACGGATACGGATGCGACGTTTATGCGGATGAAGGAAGATCATATGCAAAATGGACAACTCAAGCCTGGGTACAACGTGCAGATTGCGACCGAAGGTCAATATACCCTCGCTTATGATGTCTATCCTAATCCAACCGATGCCCGCACGTTCATCCCGTTTTTAGATGAGGTGGCCTCGTACCTTACTTTACCGGAACATATCGTGGCGGACGCCGGCTATGGGAGCCAAGAAAATTATCAGGAGATTCTGATGCGCCGAGGGCGCATTCCGCTCGTTCCCTATACGATGTTTCAAAAAGAGAAGACGCGAAAATGGCGTGATGATCCTTTTAATCTCGCCAACTGGTCCTACGATGAAACGACCGATCACTTTGTATGCCCGAACGGGCGGAGCGTGACGTTCCGTTACATGTCTAAGAGGACGGATCGATATGGTTTTACCCGCGATTTCAAGGTGTACGAAAGTGAGAGTTGTGATGACTGCCCGCTTCGATCCCTCTGTACCAAGGCAGAGAAGGGTCGTCATCGCCAAGTCCGAGTAAACGTTTCGTGGGAAGAGCAAAAGGAACAGGTAAAGGACCTGCTTTCAGATCAAAAAAACGGGAAAATCTACGCGAAACGTAAGATAGACGTAGAACCAGTTTTTGGGAATCTGAAGGCTAATTTGCGTTTCACTCGTTTTTCCGTAAGAGGAAAAGCAAAGGTGAAACGTGAGCTTGGCTTCATCCTTATGGCAGTAAATCTGAGAAAGTGGCTCACCCAAAGTATTGCCCGAGGGGCAATTTAACAAGAGGCGATGAAAAAAATAAGGGATTGCGCATCGTGACGATGGCAATCCCTTATTTTCT
>NZ_JBHFFC010000036.1:0-71651 GCF_043359615.1 Exiguobacterium sp. S22-S28
TTGGTCCGAATGAAGGATGACCCCTTCGGGGTAGTTTCGATTCTCAAGCGCTATCTTCAACGTATCGATCACAAGAGGCGTTTGTTGATGCTCGTATAACGTATAGGCAATGATTTCGTTATTGAATAGGTCCATGATAGTTGAAAGATATTTCGTCGTTAGCTCACCACTCAGTTTTTCTTTGACTACCGCCCATTTCACTTCACTTGAATATACGTTTTTGCCCATGCAAAAACACCTCCGATGTTAGTACTTTTTAAAAGTGTACCACTCCGAAGGTGTTTTATATTGTCTCAAAATTTTAGGTTAGCCCATTTTAAGGTCGCTTTTTTATTTTGCAGCGAAAGTCAAAACGTATTTTTGGTACGTCGGTGTGTATGCTTCAAGAACAGGGCTAGAAGGGGTATTCGGTTGAGGATAGCCAAGTAAATTCTGAAGATTTCATAATCGATAAAACTTTATAATCGCATCTTGAATTATTTTCATATAATGGTGCAATTTTAAAGTGAATATATAACAAAAAAGGAAGGTTTATTGTGAATAATTATCCATACTTCTTTTCATTCTTTGCTAAAAGAGACAACGAGTTTGTTTCAGGAAGCATATACAAAAAACTTGAGCTATAAAATTTCTGACTTTACTGAATTAGAACTTATAGTAGAAGAGATTGAAGAGAAGTTTAATTACGATCAAGGAAGCGTAATAATTATGAATTTCCAAATTTTTTTAAAAATTTTAATAGGTGTCCTTAGGAGCCTGTTGGCTCATCACCATAACTATTTTAACGATTAAGATTTCGGTAGCTATAACCATGACGTTTGATGAGCTTAATCTTATTGTTCGTTCCTTCCATTTTCGCGTTCGAGAGCCTCGCGTGCACTCCGGATCGGAATGACAATTACGGTCTATTCCAAAGATCCGTTCGGTCAAAAATCGGCAGTTTTTCTGAAAATCAAAGATGACATCGCACCGAAAACGTCGACGATTTCACGGGTAACGTCAAAAGCGACGAGCGTGACCGGCAAAACGGAAGCAAAATATGTACAAGAAAAAAACATACCGGACGCAGGGTGATGCGAAAAACCGTTCTGCCAAGGCGACGGTCAAAGTTGTGAAGTAAGAATATGCAAAAGCCACTATTTTTCGAGAGTATGAACTGAACCCTGAATGGTGGACACTTGATAAAAGACCCCATTCGGGGTTTTTTGTGTTTAAAGATATCGATATACTGTACCTATTCAATTTAGACGGGAGAACTATTCATGAACAGACGCACCTTCAATCCAGATCAAATCAGACAACTTGAAGCGAATCTTCACGTAGCCTCGGTATCAGATCGTACGATTCAATACAAAGGGGAATTTAAGATTCACGCTGTACGCGAGAATTTAGCTGGTAAGCGACCGATACAAATCTTTGAGGAAAGCGGCTTTGACCTGGACATAATCGGTAAGCAAACGACGAACGAAGCGTTGAAACGGTGGCGGAAGACATATCGCATTTATGGAGAAGAAGGACTCTTGAATGAGAGACGTGGAAAATCAAATCTTGGAGGTCGACCGAAAAAAGATGATTCCGTCGAACGACGCCTTGCGAAAGCTGAAGCACGAATCAAGTACCTCACAGCGGAGAACGAATTACTAAAAAAGCTCGAAGCTCTCGAAAGAGAGGCGAAGTACCGAAACTAACGGCATCTGAGCGCTATCAGGCAATCAATATTGTCTTACGGAAACAATCGTCGGTTCGGTTCGTGACGGATCTATGTATGCTCGCTGAAGTGAGCCGCAGTGGTTATTACGCCTGGCTCGCACGTACGGATAGTGTTTCCCTTCGGGAAGAACGCGACTATACGGACTACCTACTTCTGAAACGTGTTTATGATCGTCATAAGGGAAAAATCGGCTATCGTGGTCTTTACATGGAGATGCTTGATCTTATTGGGGGACCGATGAATCACAAACGTATTTTGCGTATCATGAGGAAGTTTGGAATCGTGACGAAAATCCGTAGGCAGAACGCTTACCGTAAAATCGCTAAAGCGACATATGAACATAAGACTGTACCAAACCACTTGAACCGTCGGTTCGATCAGGAGGAACCTGGTAAGGTATTCGTCACAGACATCACTTATCTCCGTATTGGATCTGGCCAAACAGTTTATCTCTCTTGTGTGAAGGATATCGCTACACGTGAAATTATGGCACATCATGTATCTACAAGCCTCCATATGGAACTCGTCCTTCATACAACGAATAAACTCGCAGAACGACTTCAAGGGAATATACACCCGGAAGCCATGATACATTCCGATCAAGGATTCCATTATACGCATCCTGCTTATCAAACACGCATCCGTGAGATGGGAATGCTTCAATCCATGTCTCGTAGAGGAAACTGCCTGGATAATGCCCCGATGGAATCGTTCTTTGGGCACTTGAAAGATTATGTCGATTATAAATTAGCATCTGACCTCGATGAGGTCTGTGCCATGGTCGATGCTTACATTGATTATTACAATAGCGAACGAAGACAATGGAAACTACAAAAGATGACTCCGGTACAATACCGAAGCCATCTCATAGCATCTTAAAACGTTAAGGGTGCTTTTATTAAACTGTCCAAACTCTAGGGCTCAGTTCAGTACTCGGGAAATGGCGGCTTTTTATGATGTCGTTGATGTAGGAAAAAACAGATTCGAAATTTTATTGAAATCCATTTAATAAAATATAAATAATTACGATTAGGTTAAAATTATCAAAAATAACACTCCTAATGTGGAATTTAGTTTTATACTTCTAGATGGATTCTTGAAGAATAACTATTGGGGAGTGGCATTTTGAAATATTATGAAGAAATACCCGTCATCCGTTCGATTGCGGCGATTTTAGTTGTCACCGTTCATCTGATCGCCGGCTTGTACAGTCCGGGCGGCGTGTTCAGTAACGTCCATATCGGTTACATCGATCAGTTGGCCCGGCTCGGTACACCGATTTTTGCGGTCATCAGTGCGTTTCTATTAATGTCGTCCGTTTTGCGACGCGGATTTGATTTATCGTATTTCGTCAAATCCCGTTTCACGAAAATTTTCATCCCGTATCTCTTTTGGAGTGGCGTCTATCTGTTGTACCGATCGTTCGTCGAAGACAGTTTGATTCCGGGCTTACCGGTCTCGTCCTATTTTTTACACGGCACCGCGAATTTTCATCTGTACTTCATTCTGACGGTCCTCCAGTTTTACATCCTGTTTCCGTTATTAAGCCGCTTAAAAAAAGGACCGGTCCTGATTGGACTGTTTTTGATGTCGCTACTGGTCAATTACGCTTGGATGAAGTCAGACGGTGTATCGATCGACAATGAATTCTTCAATACGTTGATCAACAATAAGTCGTTTCTCTTCAACTGGATTGCCTACTTTATGCTGGGGATCGTCTATGCCGCGTATTATCAGGAAATCCAAACGTTGTTGCTGAAGCATAAACGGATTCTCCAGCTGTTCATCATCGTCCTCGCCGTTGATTTGTTCGTCAGCATCAATTTAGATCAGCTGTATACGTCAACGAATGCAGCCAATCTGATTTACATTCCGTTTTTCCTGATCAGCTTGAACTATCTGTATCATTTCGTGAAGATGGATGTCGCTTCAAAAACGATCCTGACGACAATCGGCAACTACTCGATGGGTATCTATTTGGTTCATCCGCTCGTCATCCGGACGATCGGCAGAATGGAGTGGAGTCCGGTCTTGACATCGACGAATATGTTCGTGATCACGTTAAGCCTGACGTTGTTGCTGTCCGTGCTGCTGTCGTATCTTATCAGTCTGTTGCCGTTCGGCAGCTACTTGATTCCCGTGCCACGACGGCGGAAGAAACGTATCGTCGCCCCGGCGTTACGAGAATCAAACGCATTCCCCGAATAAGGCAAGACGAGGACTCCCCGGCGGTCGGTCGGGGAGTTTTTACTATTCGGCAAAGAACGTTTCTTGTGATCTTTAAGCAGGTAGGGTTTTCCAAGTTTTTTACAGATGAGCTAAGGGTATATAAGAATAATAGAGTTTTAAAAAACAAATTCCATTTTTTGGATAATATACAAATACATTGACTTTATTCGAAAAAAAGGGGATAAATAGAAACTGTATTGTATTGATTATTTCATTAAAAAGAAGGTTCCAACTAAAAGGAATCCATAGAGAGCCGTAAAGTGCCGCAGAGAGTCAAAGGAGAGTAAACAAACCATGCTGTATACCGTAACATCCACCTTACCACCGAAGCACGGCGGGAGAACAAAGTCCCTGCTGAGCCGGATCGCGTTAATGGAGAACGAACTGGGGGCCTATTCGACGGTCGTCACGACGAACTACAATGCGAACTATCCGGAAGTATACGAATACTTTCGCGCCGAAGGAAAAGCCGGAGCCCACTTAAAATTCGAGAACATTTACGACTGGTTGTCGGGTTACCAGTTGCTGAAGATTCCGACGACCCGCTTCAGACACAAAGAAATCACACAAGAGACGAGCAAAGAGATTGAGGGTCTGAAAAGTGTGGAAAAAGAAAACAGTCATGCCGTCCGCTACTATGACGACCAAGACGAGTATGTCCTGTACCGCCGATTTTATCCGGACACACAAGTCATCGAATTCGAAGATTTCATGACGAAGGCGTCCCGGAAAAAAGTCGAGCGTTGGGAGTATAACATCTATGGACAGTTACACCGGAAGATGACGTATTCTCCATTCCATTACGGAAAACTCATGGAGGAACTGTACGATACGGAAGGCAACATCTACTGCAAGAAGTTTTACAGTGATGAGCCGCGCGGGAAACTGACGTTAATCCAGCTGTTCCGGGAGGGCCGGATGTATCAGGCCTTCAAAAAAGAAAAAGACTTGTTCGAGTACTATTTCAACGCCTTGTTTAAAGACGGCGACATTTTGTTCGTTGACGCCCGGTTGCTCGATCGTCCGATCCTCAACGTCAAGGCCGACGTCAAACGCGTCATCGTCGTCCACAACTCACACTTAGATGGATACGAAATTAAGGGATCGTACAAAATCGCCTTATCGGAGTCGGATAAAGTGACCCGTTACGTCGTCCTGACCAACCATCAAAAACAGGATATTCTCGAACGCTTTAACATTCCGCAGGAAAAAATCGCGATCGTCCCGCACTTTATCGTGCCGGAGCAGGATCATCACCGCGATCACGTCAAGGACCAGTTCTGTTTCATCGGTCGCTTTGGTCTGCAAAAACAGATGGATCATCTGATCAAGAGTTATGCCATTTTCAAAGAGTCCGGTCACACGACGAAGCTTGTCCTGTACGGAATGGACGAGCAGGGTCAACTGGCGATGATGGAAGAACTGATCGAGGAGCTCGGTTTACAGGATGATGTCGAGATTCACAGCTTTACGGCGAATCCGGCGGAAGTCTTCCGCGAATCAAAAGCGTCGCTGTTGACGAGTGAATTTGAAGGGTTCGGCCTGACGGTCATGGAGAGTATCAACGTCGGCTGTCCCGTCATCTCATATGACGTCAAGTACGGTCCGCGCGAGATCATCCGTCACGGCGAGAACGGCTACCTCGTACCGGCGAACGACATAGACGCATTTGCACAGGCAATGGTCCAACTTGTCGAGCAGCCGCTGCCGGACGTCCAGACAAAAGAAACACTCTATCTTGAGACAGCCGTCCGCAACTACGGTCGTCTGCTTGAAGAACTGCAAGGCTAAATCAATCACGTAACGTAAAAGAGGATGGGGAAACATGAAAAAAATCACAAAAGCAATCATTCCGGCAGCAGGACTCGGAACACGTTTTTTACCGGCAACAAAAGCGATGCCAAAAGAGATGTTGCCAATCTTAGATAAACCGACGATTCAGTACATCGTCGAGGAAGCGGCGAAGGCCGGTATCGAAGACATCATCATCGTGACCGGGAAACACAAACGGGCGATCGAGGATCACTTCGATAACCAAAAAGAGCTTGAAATCACGCTCGAAGAATCGGGTAAACTCGATTTACTGGAGAAGGTCCAGTTCTCGACGAACCTCGCGAACATCTTCTATGTCCGTCAAAAAGAGCAAAAAGGTCTCGGACACGCGATCTTGACGGCTAAACAATTCATCGGTAATGAACCGTTCGCAGTCTTGCTCGGTGACGACATCGTCGAGTCGGATACACCGGCGATCAAACAATTGATGGATGTGTACGAACAAACGGAAAAATCCGTCATCGGCGTGCAGGAAGTCCGTCCGCAAGACACACACAGATACGGCATCATTGATCCGAACAAAAAAGACGGTCGGATTTATGAAGTCAACCAGTTCGTCGAGAAACCGGCACCGGGAACAGCCCCGTCGAATCTCGCGATCATGGGTCGTTACGTCCTGACACCGGACATCTTTGACTACTTGGCGGATCAGGAAGAAGGCGCAGGCGGCGAAATCCAATTGACGGATGCGATCGAACGCTTGAATGCCGACAGCCAAGTCTATGCGTATGACTTCGAAGGAAGCCGCTATGACGTCGGAGAGAAGCTAGGCTTTGTCAAGACGACGATCGAGTATGCCCTCAAGGACGAAGAGATGCGTGACGAACTGAGAGCGTTTATTAAGACGTTGGATATCTGAAGCGAACATCTTTCTTTTACAAAATCAGAAAATAGACAGATATAAAAAAACGGCTTGAGTTCTGAATTTCAGTGAACTCAAGCCGTTTGATCGTTAGAGAATCTGTGTTCGTTGAAAAATGACTAGTATACTTGATTATTTTTGATAGGGCATCGTCAAGTCAACTTTTAAAACAACACACCTGGCTTGAAGGGATTCTTCATGTTGAGGCTTATGGATGCAGTGAGTCAACCTGCTTCATGATGAATATTCTGATTAATATGGTCTGACCATCCTACTTATATAGAAGGAAGTGAACGGTTCTAGGTTTCTAATCGAGATGAACCGGACAGTAAAAATGACATTCACCTAATTTTAAAACGAAGCATGAAAATATTTCGTAAAATATGTTATTTTTACCCTGTACGACCTCACTGATAATGGCAAAGCTCAGCGAAAGCTAGTGACGCAAAACTAAAGGGCCTGTAAAATGGCAGCCAGTTCCCAAAGGAGAGTATCTCATGAAAAAAATCTTTTTCGGTATTTTATTTTTATTGTGTCTTCAACTAATTGTATGTGAAACGACGACGATGGCATCTTCTCAAATTGAAGTAGAGACAACTACTGGTAAAGTAGAGGTTTTTGTTCCAAAAAAAGAGACGGGGCATCTTAAGCTTGAAATCAAAAGCAAGCTTCAGGTCAGACATTACGATTTAATGAAAGGCAGTAATCATTTTAATCTCCTCTTTGGGGACGGGAATTATACGCTATCGACATTTCAGTCTGCTGATGGGAAACGATACAAGCGGATAACAAGCGAAGTCTTCAGTGTACAATTAAAGAAGGAAACTTTCCCTTACCTCCATGACATTCAAAATATTATCATCAACGATCAGGTCTCGCGTTTAGCGACGTCACTATCGCGTCCATCCTATTCAATTTCTCAACAAACACTTGCGACGAGTCGCCATGTCCGTCAACTTTTAAAATACGATGCTAAAAAACTTGTCACCCTACCGGCTCGTTATCTGCCAAATAATTCGGATACTTTACGAACAAAACGTGGTATCTGCTATGACTTTGCTTCTTTGACAGCGGGACTTCTCCGAAGTCAAGGTATTCCGACCCGTCTTGCGATGGGGACGGCGAAAGGGATTAAAGGGTATCATGCATGGAACGAAGTCTATATTGATCGACAATGGCGAATTATCGATGTGACGCGAGATGTGACAGAGCGTACAACAACGCAATTCCAAAAAAGATCCGATTATCAGATGACACTTGATTACTGATTTCAATAAAAACGAGTAACTCCGATACACTGATATTTTTCTGATGCTGAGATACCTCCCGTTCGTTAACTTGTGTGGTCTACGGACAATGAGTTAGGAGGAAACTTGCATGAGAATATGGCTATCTATGATTTTAGCGATGTTACTCGTCCTACAGCCTTTTGCGACGACAGGACTGGCTTACGCGACAGATGGTACATTGTCTGTCACGTCAGAAGAGACAGCTGAACAGACTACAACCGGCGAGACGGGAGAGAATTCCGTTACCCAACCGGAGACCCCGGAACCTGCACTTGAAACTTCGCCTTCTGAAATTACTTCACCTGAAGCGAACCAAGAAGAAAATACAGAAGAAACGACTCAAGAGGAACCGGTCACGACAGAAGAAACAACGACAGAAGAAACAATCGAAGAGGAGCCGATTTCAAAAGAGGGAGAACAAAATGATTCACCTTCAATGAAGATGCTCGCCCCTTCAAACGCTGTGACTGATGATAAAATCATGGTCATTACGGAAAATATTCTGGATTCCTCTGAAATTAAGACGTTTAATGGGAAAGATGAGGTCAATGAGGCTACGACAAATACAGATGTCGAAATCACCTATCAATGGTCTATTCCAGACGGACATAAATATACAGATGGCTCAACGTTCTCATTCCAAATTCCGGAAGAATTGAAAGTGTATGATGTCATCAAAGATCAGCCTTTGAAATTTGAAGGAACCTCGCTCGGAACGTTTAACGTCGATTTGGCAGGAAACGCAACGGTTACGTTCAATGAGAACGTCAATAAATTTTCAAAAATCAATGGAACCCTTAAAGTCCTGACACAAATAAAGGAGACGGTCGCGATTTCTGAAGAGAAGACGATTGCCGTCACACCGATTGTCGGGAAGGAATCGAAGGAAATCCGTGTCGCCCTGCAAAATCCCGGAAAAGATATCACCAAGAAGGGTGTACCGAACCGGTCGTACAATGCCGAATCCATCACTTGGAGCATTGAGTTAAACAAAGGATTAAAGGAAATCAAGGATGCGGTTTGGACCGATGTCTTGCCAGCCGGATTGAAGCTTATTCCAGACAGTTTTAAGATTGAACGCCTCGTCTTGAAAATGGACGGCACGGTGGATCGGGAAGAAAATGTAACTGGAAAGTATTTGTTGGATACGGCGAATGGACTCCGTGTGGATTTTGGTACGATGACGAATGCGTACCTTGTCAGTTTCAAGACAACGATTGAGAACGAGGAAGTGCCATCATTTGAAAATAAAACCGACCTCACCGGAAGCGGATTTCCAAAAGCGCCGGCAAGCGCGACTGTCGCGATCGGTCGTGGAGTTGAGCTAGCGAAGAAGGCCTCTGACTATGATGATGCGACACAGACCATCACATGGACGGCCGATATCAACTATCGCCAGCGTGAATTGAATTCGCTTCTCGTCACAGATGATTTTACCGATACGCATGAGCTTCAGGACCTGAAGCTCTATGAGATTGAACTGGACGCAGACGGAAAAGAGAGAAAGCGGACAGAAATCGCAGTCACACCTAATCCAAGAGCAGGTGCAGAAACGAACGGATTTACGTTGACGCTCCCTAAAAATAAAACGGCCTACCAGTTGGTTTATAAGACGCAAGCCAGCGAGCGACTTTTAGGATCAGGAAAAGTCGATAATATGATTTCTGTTGATAATCGGACAGATAAAGCGACACAAGCAGTCGGTCAGTCGGTAGTCCGGAAAACGCATGATGCACCGAACTATGCAGACGAAACGATTGATTGGAAAATCGAGCTGAACCGAGATGAGAAAGAAATGAAGAACGTCGTATTGACGGATATCTTTACGAACAAAGGATTGACGTTTATTGCGGGCTCTTTGAAAGTGTCTGGTATGGCAGAAAGTGATTATACGTTAACATCGTCAGCGGACGGATTTATCCTGACGTTTAACAAGACGGTGAAAGATACGCACATGATTACCTATCAGACGAAGTTTGATTACCGTGAACGCAAGGATCAAGCGAAAGAGTATTTAGAGAACGAGGCATCGGTTGTCTGGAAAGATACGACGGATACGGATCGTCAAGCTATCACGACAGACCGTGTTACACTCTCGAGTTATTCTCAAAATAACGGCTTTAAAGGTGGATCCTATAACGCAATCACAAAAGAAATTACGTGGACGATCGGAGTCAACTACCATGAATATCCTACGAACGCCTTGACGGTAACGGATACATGGCAAGATGAGCAGTCCATGGTGGAATCTTCTTTTGAAGTTTTCGAATTGATACGTGGTAAGGGTGGGGATGAATACACAGCATCAGCAGCTGTTCCGCCTTCTGATTATGCGGTTGATTTCCAAAACGGAAAGTTCGTCCTGACATTTAAAAAGGCGACAACGCATGCATATGTCATCACCTATAAAACATCGATTGATAACACGTTCATTCAGAAGACATATAAAAACGAGGCACTCGTCACGGACGATGAGGCACCCCTTGGAGATTTAAAGGCAAGTGTCTCTGTCCAACATGGTGGCGAATATACGGATAAGTCAGGACTGCAAAATGGAAAATTGATTACATGGACAGTGAAACTGAACTATGGACAATCAACACTCCGAAATGTTTCTGTGACAGACTTTCCTTCAAATAATCAGGATGTCCTGCTTGATTCCGTAAAAGTTTACGAGACGAATGTTGCGGCAAACGGAACGGTTTTAAGAGGCGATCTGTTATCGAAAGATGCCTATACGCTGACGGAAGATGAAGTAATGGGCAAGTTCACGCTGGCGTTCAAGAATGAGATTGATCGTCCATATATCTTAGAATATGATTCCTTTATCGTAGCTGCAGTCGGTGCTTCGATTACGAACGATGTGATGTTCAAGGCAGAGTCTTTGTCGGAAGGCGTGACGACAAAAAAATCGACAATCACTGTCAAGCGGACGAGTGGTATGGGAACCGCATCGGGAGAAACCGGCACGTTAACAATTAAAAAGACAGACGAGAGCGGTGCGTTGACACTTGCCGGTGCGAAGTTTGAGTTGATTGATAAAGAAAGTAACCGCACCGTCCGGAGTGGAACGACAGATGCGGAAGGAATCTTGACTTTCAGCCGCCTTCTTTATGGAGACTACGTATTACGTGAGACAAGTCCCCCTGTCGGATATCTCATCGCTCAGGCGGATCAGAACATCACGATTTCGAAGCTGAAGTCGAGCGAAAGCATCAAAAACAATAAAATACGTCAAGATGTCACATTGATCAAGAAGTCAGAACAGAATGACGCAACACTGGCAGGTGCTGAATTCAATCTCTGTGATGCGAATGGGATGGTGTTACGTACGAATCTCGTAACGGACGCAAACGGTTCGCTGACCGTAAAAGATCTTGAGCCAGGAACCTATTACTTTGTCGAGACGAAAGCACCAATTGGTCACTTACTGGATTCGAAGAAGCACGATTTCACGATTGTCAAAGATCAACCGACTGCCAAGATCGTAACGGTCACAAACCAGACTTTCAAGTCTGTCCGCATTACGAAAGTCGATGATATCACGCAGGCGCCGCTTGCCAATACAACATTCAAGCTCGTCGACGCGAATAATCAAACATTACGTGAAAACCTAAAAACGGATGCAAACGGCATTCTTTTGATTGAAAACTTGGACCTTGGAGATTATCGATTGGTCGAGACGCAAGCCTCGGACGGATATATTCTGCTCGGTGGAGGTAAACCTTTCTCTATCACGCTTGCCAGTCCAGTCATCCAAGAAGTCAAGATTATGAACGAGAAACAAAAGGAAGTCCGTCTGACGAAGGTGGACAATCAGACGAAGCTGCCGTTGAAAGATGCCGAGTTCAGTCTGTATGACTCTGCGAACAACGAAATTCGCCGGGGGCTCGTTACTGGAACGGATGGTACGTTACTCGTGACGAAGCTTAATCCAGGGACGTATCATTTCGTCGAGACGAAAGCTCCGGACGGCTATCTTCTGGATACGACACGGCGAGACGTTACGGTTACGACCGGACAGCGAACGACAAGTCTGATTACGGTCGAAAATGAACGAAAAAAATCCGTTCGTCTTATTAAAACGGATGCGATGACAGGTCGTCCGCTTGCGGATGCCGTTTTCTCACTTCTCGACGGAACAGGAAATATTCTACAAACGAATTTAAAAACGGATGTAAACGGTGAATTATTTGTGTCGAATCTTTTACCGGGGAACTATCGTTTCATTGAGACGAATGCACCCGGAGGATACATGACGGATGGAACACCTTATCCATTCACACTCGTCCGAGGAAATAATGATACTGCCATCGTCCGAGCGACGAATGATACGTTCAAATCGGTCCGGCTGATGAAAGTGGATAATCTTTCATCGATGCGATTGATCGGTGCGGAGTTCTCACTCGTTAACGCAAGTGGAACCATTCTGCGAACAGGGCTCGTGACAGATGTAAACGGTGAAATTTATGTAAGTGGTCTTGTCCCAGGTGAATATGCTTTCGTCGAGACAAAAGCACCGAGTGGCTATTTACTGGATTCAAAACGTCATACCTTCACCGTTTCAAGCCGTCAAAGCGTTGCAACGACCTTGACGGTTACGAACGAACAAAAAAAATCCGTTCGGCTCGTGAAGACGGATGCGACGACAAGTAAACCACTTGCCGGAACAGAGTTCATGCTTCGAACAGCAGCCGGCGAAGTTGTCAAAGAAAAACTGATGACTGATACGAACGGTGAGATTTATGTAAATGGTCTCTTGCCTGGAGATTATGCCTTTATCGAGACGAAAGCAGTGAACGGCTATATTCTTGATGCGACACCACGGACATTTACATTGCCGACTGGAACGAATGAAGTCATTCAACTCACAATGACGAACGATACGTTCAAGTCCATTCGTCTCGTGAAGAAAGATGGAGCAGACGGCAAACTGCTCGCAGATGCGACGTTCCGACTCCTCGACGCAAATGGAAAAGTCATGCGTGAGAATCTCGTTACGGATGCATCCGGTGAAGTTGCTGTAACCGGCCTTGTACCGGGGGAATACACATTCATCGAAACTCAGGCACCGCAAGGATATGAACTTGATCGGAAGCCACACGTCGTGACAATCAAGAAAAATCAATCTAAAATAGAAGAACTTGTCGTCCTGAATGAACGTCTCAAGACACTTATTGTGCAAAAAGTAGATGAGGATTCAGGCGAAGCACTAAAAGATGCTGAATTCGTTTTAACTGATGCAGACGGAAAGCGTATCGCTCGCTTGAAGACGGATGAAAGTGGGGAAGCCCGTGTTCCTGATTTATCTTCTGGCGAGTACACACTCGTTGAGACTAAAGCGCCAACAGGTTATTTATTGTCTCAAACGCCACGTGTGATTCGTCTTGAAAAGAATGGAGAAGCAGTTATTCGCATAACTGTTATGAATACCATTGATCCAGACTACGAATTTGAAGACAATGATACGCCAGGTGGTTCTGGAAATCCAAAAGACCCACAAGATCCTCAAGGTCCAAAGGAGTCTCATGATCCTAAAACACCAAGTCAGCCAAGTGATGGGACGGATACACCGAATGATGACGGAACAAAAGCGTCCCAAAACGGTGGTCTTCCTCAGACAGGAGAAACTGAATCATTTAATAGTTCACTCCTTGGTATTCTTCTTGCTGCGTGTGGAATACTTCTACTTTTCTTAGGTAGACGGAAAACGATCTAACTGAATTACGCCATTCTTTCTTGCGCATTTAACTGATGTGATGAAGGAGTGGCGTTTTTTGTGTGTTATAGATTTTCCGTTAAATGCATTCATCTCTTACTTTCTCTGAGACTTCTTCACTGGATGCTCAGAAATAGGAGGATTCTCGTTTAATTTTGATAAAAGGGGATTATGAATTTCAGTTTCTTTCCACACCAAATAATATTTATTTTATTGATACATATTTTTCCATTATAAAACATTAAAAGGGTATATTTTCTCCTTCTAATCAATTATGATTTTTTTATGAATCATTATTTTTAGGTATTAGTACCTAAGCAGGAGGGAAAATCATGTCCACGTCTTTTCAACGCACGATGAGCCGCATTGCACTCTCTGCAACACTTTTTTCTTCAGTACCAATCAATGTATTGTCAGTAGACGCAGCTTCGAGTGTAGTTCAGAATGCTCAGGTCGAAAGATCCAGTCAGGTGAAAACTAAAGTTATTCCTTTGAGTCACTTCACGCAAAAAACTGCAACATCAATTAAGGTCGGAAAAAAAATATTCCACCTATCAAAAGAGCAGGCTGCACTTTTTCAGAAAAATAAATCTGTTCTTAAGAACAGTCGACTTTCCTTTAGTTATGATGTGAACGGAAAAATCAATAGTCTAGTATTGCTTGAATTGAATACTAGTGGAAAAAAGTCAAAATCAGCTTTAAAACATGAAAAAAACATGATTTTTGACGGTGAAAGCGGTAGTCTCGTCAAACGAATTCGCGTCAATGCTGACTACATAACAATTCGTGATTTCAAGAGTGATGATCTCACGATATCCTCGCGGGCGAAAACACTTGTCCATTTATCGAACGTACAAATCAAGGAAAAAATTCGTTACGAGTCAACAAGTACAAAAGCCTCAGCATTTGCTGCTATTCCAAAACCTGTTCTGATCATGGAGAAAACAGCAGCACCTATGCTTCAATTAAAACAAACAGGCGTTATCGCCACATTCGCTGCAAAAACAAATATTAAATCTGTTGATTTGTCGGCGAATGCTTCTTTAAAAATTGATCGGGGCATTAAGCTGTCACGTGTTGTTATCGAAAGCGGCACAAATCAGGTTGACGTTAATGGAACCGTAGATACATTGATTTCTCAATCAAAAAATTTAAACATATCAGGAAAAGCGACCGTCAATCAACTATCGACATCGACGACAAATGCCAATCTCCGAGTGGATGTAGCAGGTCACGTTAATCGCGTGACAGTTACAGGAAATAATACAAATCTCACTTTTGGAAAAGGAACGGATACCAATCATGTACAGTTGTCGAAATCTGCACATGTTGTATCGATAAATCCGATTGATGTCCTTGATATAAGCGGTGGGATGATTCAACTGGATGCTTCAGTTCTCAAATTAACGACGACTGGACAGACAAGTGTTCAGCTTGGAAAGACGGCAGTAATTAATGAGTTGATGGCATTAGCATCTCTTCAAATAGGAGGCGGGAACCTCATAAAAAATCTTGTCCTCGCCGGGAATGCAAAAGAAATCATTTTGAACACACCAACGACAGCTTTGATGATTCAAACCGGAGGTGCGGACGTCACTGTTAAAGGAACAGCGGAAGTCGAACACGTCATGTTAGATTCTTCATCAGATATAAAGATTGATTTAGGCCACATTACGAAGATTGAAGAAACGACCAATAACACAGGGAAAATCGACATGGGTGCAACAGCCGTCGATGAAATCAAGGTCGACGAATCGAAAATCATCTCACCTGCAAAACCGCCTGTAGACCCACCAGTCACGCCACC
Source organism: Exiguobacterium sp. S22-S28 (assembly GCF_043359615.1). NCBI lineage: Bacteria > Bacillati > Bacillota > Bacilli > Caryophanales > Exiguobacterium > Exiguobacterium sp. S22-S28. The sequence goes on from NZ_JBHFFC010000036.1 coordinate 15,451, forward strand.
AGTCACACCACCAAGTGAAGGGGGAGGAGGGACAGTGGAGCAAAGCTTTGGGCAACGTCTTGATGCTTACCTCGCGGGTGAGAGTAACCGTGAATTCAAGATTACCCAAGATGCAACAATTGACGGAAAGAACCTTCAATCAGGCAAGTCTTTCCGCGTCGACAAGGGAGTCAAGTTGACACTGGCAGGTACAGTCCGATCCGAGAATCAGGCATTACACATTACTGGTGATGGGATAATCGATACAAAAGATGTCACATGGAAGATATCTGAGAGAGAAGTAGGACTTATTTTTTCGAAAACATTAACTTGGGCACATGAACTCGATGTTGCGCGCCATACAGTCCATAAGTTAGGCGAGGATATGATGGGGCTTTATCATGCTGATCGTGTCATCGGTTCAGATACTGAGTTGGCGCAAGCAATTGAAACGCAAAAATCAAGTACGGAGAAATCCGGACAGACATTGGAGGATGAACTGTGGCTCATTCAAAGTGGACATTATGGGCTTCGTCCGAACACAACGATTTCTTATGGGGGACAGACGGGATATTACTTCCCGATTATCCAAAGTGGTTTACGAATCATCGGGGAAGAAGGGACGACATTCTACGGAGATACCTACAGCAAAAACGGAAATTGGTCGACACAAAATTTAATCACGGTCATGGCTGATGATGTTACACTGGATGGTCTGACGCTCATGCCGAAAGTCGACGTCAACAAAATCATCGAAGTCATTGGTGGTGGTTTTACCCTCAAGAATGCAACAATCACACCTAATACAAAAGTTGGCGATATGGATGCATTCAATGCAGCATTCGCAGGTAGTGTTTATTTTAATACTGGTGAAAAAAAGACGACAGCAATCATCGAAAATACAAAGATAAACAAAGGACGGATTACGACAGGTGGCGCAAGCTCGAACTTGAAGTTGCATTTAACAAACATCGAACTTAATTATGCAGGGAGTTCGACTGAACAAGAGCGTGATTATTATCCAATAAAAAATATGAGTGGAGCAAACATTGAAGCTCAAAATGTTAATGTCTTGCTGTCTTCAGCAAGTGCAAAAGAATTGACACCAATTCTCGCACATTTGCCGAGCGGCACTCATTTGAACCTTGAAGACGGTGTCTACGCACTGAACGAACAGTTAATAATCACGAAAGGCATCACGATTGACGGTTCAGGTGCGGTGATTACACCGAGTGAGAAGTTTGTTAAAACAGGAAATCGCCCGACGGATAATCTTGTTTCGATCAATGATGTTAAAGAACCTGTGAAGTTAAACGGAATCACTGTTCAACACTCACATGCAACAGGGATTCAAGCGTATCGTTCAACAGATGTGATACTAAAAGACATCAAAAGTTTTCACAATGCGGCGGCAGGACTGATTGTCAACGGATCGACCGTCTCGGCAAAGGGCCTTCATACTTCTAATAATGTTTGGTATGGCGTCAATGTTGATTCTGGAAAGAATGTTACGGAACCATCACGCTTCACTCTTCTTTCAGGAACACTTGAAGAAGAATATGAAGTCGTATCAGATGTCGCAAATTCGTCAGTCCATGTGACACTGCCATCATATTACAAAGAACATGTAATCGAAAAGACGACGAAAAAGTATTGGACGACACATAATGAACGCTTAGGTGGTGTCTATGTAATTGGAGAGGGCGGAACGAAACAATATGAAACCCCGCAGGCAGCCGTCGCTGCAGCGAAAGAAAATGATACGCTTCTTATCAATGGAATAATCGCCCTCAAGGAGCAATTGATCATCGATCATCCGCTCCGAATCAAAGGTGAGCGAAACGGCAAGTTTGTGCCGGCAGCAAACTTCAAAGTAACGAAAGATGGTAACGGGAAGGATTATAATCCTTCGAAGAATCTTGTTTCGATAGAGAACGTTAACGGAATGGTCGAGATTGAAGATCTAGAAATATCGAAAGCACTTCGATCGGGTCTTCAAGTCTATCGATCGTCGAAGGTGTCGTTAAAGGATGTTACGTTGAAGGATAATACGGCGGCAGGACTGATTGTCAACGGATCGACCGTTACGGCAAATCGATTGTATACGTCAGGAAATGGATGGTATGGGGTCAATGTTGACCAAGGAACCGGCGTGACAACCCTTGCGAAGTTTGTTCTACAGGATGGAAGTCTTCGTGAGGAATATGCTATTCACTCGGATGGAGGGCTTCGTGCCGGTCAAGTTGAAATTGAGTTTGATCCAGAGACCCATCGTTTCCGACAAGTTCATGATGGTACTAAATTTTCTTATGTTAATTCATTAAAAGATGGCGTTTATCTTCAAAAAAACGGCACAGATCCCGAAATGTTGGAACGCTTTTCGACAATCAATGCTGCAGTCGAAGCGACAGATTCAGGTGATACGATTTGGATTGCTGGAAAACAGGAAGCGACGGAACAAATCGTAATCAGCCACGGGCTTGTACTGAAGGCGGCAGCAGGACGTGCGTCAATCGTTCCGGGGAGAAACTTCAAGCAGGGAGACGACAAAAACGATCAGAATTTGATTACAATTGATGCGAAAGACGAGAAAGTCATCCTTCAAAGCTTAGACATCAGTCATTCGATGCGAAATGGACTAAATGTTTACCGTTCATCTAATGTTTCGTTAAAAGATGTAACAAGCCGAGATAACGTAGGTGCTGGTTTGATTGTCAATGGATCGACTGTAAGAGGAGATGGATTTGATACATCCGGTAATGGGTGGTACGGTGTTGGTGTCGCACCAGGGAGTGGTGTCAAGGAGCTCTCACGATTCGAGTTGTTGAAAGGAAACCTTGAAGAAGCGTATGCAATCTTTGCTAGTCCAAAAGATGTTGCGGCTGTCGAAGTTACGGATAAAACGGCACAATACATTGAAAATCGAATTGCGACGACGGATATAATTTACTGGACGAAAATCACTGCATCGCGCCTACCTGGAACATATGTCGAACACAAAACAGGTATCGTCCGGTATCCGTCCTTGCAACAGGCTATCGATGCAGCTGCAGCGGACGAAGTGGTTCTTGTCAATGGAGAACAAATACTAACAAAGCAAATTCTAATTAAGAAAGGCATCGAATTAAAGGGGGAAAACGATGCCCGGCTTCTCCCAGCGAAGAATTTTTCGGATACACAGGGGGTGGCGAAGCATCTTCTGACAATCGAACAGGTAGAAGGTTTAGTTACACTACACGATTTGACGGTAGAAAATTCGTACGGTAGCGGTATCAATATCTATCGTTCGGGTAACGTCGTGCTGAAAAACGTGACGAGTCGTAATAATCTAGAAGCGGGCATCATCGTCAACCGCTCGACAGTACAAGCGGACGAAGTGAACACGTCTGGTAACAAGTGGTACGGCATCAACGTAGCTCTTGGAAGCGGTTCGGATTCCGATGATCCGGCACACTTGACGTTCCGATCAGGTGAGCTAAAGGAAGAAGGTCAAATCGTCTCGGAAGATTTTGCTGAGACAAACGAGAATGTTGTCGTTATTGCAGATGGATTTAAGTACGGTCAAATAGTAAATGGAGATAAACCATTCAGCTACTGGACGAATCGAATGGAGTGACAAGGTGAATCACGCCCAGCTATTCTTAGAGGTGAAGGAATTCTGAGGTTATTCGACAAACGCTTCAGGTTAACCCTGTCGTCCCGACGGTCAAAAAGTTGATCTTATCCGTTCTTCTAGGCAGATGCCTACTCTACCTTGGTTTTCGCTACTCCGGTCATCTGCAAGGTGAACGTTGAAGATTTTACGTGCTAGAAGTTATTTCTGTCACAACCCAACGTTTTCAGTTTTCAAAGAATTGGACATCTTGTTCGCAGATGATTCATCTCCTACTTTCTAAATGATTTCACCCGAAATCGTTTAAAAATGTGAGTATGTTTGACTGAATTTAATAAACGAGAAACAGACCATACGAATTGAACTGCTCCCCTGTCAAGTAGACCGGACAAATAATAAAAAACTGTTAAACGGCTTGAGCTCTGTAGTATAACGGGGTCAAGCCGTTTAGTCGTTGTTAGCATTGTTCTTCGTTCTAGAAGTGAGTGTACCTTTGAATCGAACGTATTTCCTGACATTCCCGATGCATATGAAATCCCTTGCTCGCTATTCGAAAAAAGATCATCCTGCATTCAAAAAAGTGCCGTCTTTTCCGATACGGTCATGCGTCGATAGTCGTTTTGTGATTTGACGTTCGTATATGGAATTTATCAGTACGCTTGTTGAGATGTAGAAGAAAGAAGCGTGTGTTAATCGATATCGGTTTGAAGTACTTCCCTATCTTATTTGGATGCATGATGTATCAAAATGGCTGCTATTACCTTACGTTAGGAAAGAAATTGGCGAAAAATCTACGTAAGTTATCCCGTTTGAATATAATAAAAAGTCCATCAGCCATCCGATGGACTCTTTTTTGTCTATAAGGGTTGATTCTTGAAGTAGTTCATATGTAGGTTTCGACTGACGATCAATAATGGGGGAGAATGAAGACAAGGATGCTGAAGATGATGACGGCGAGGGATGGTAAAAAGCGTCTCATTTGTTTTTCCTCCTTTTTTTAAGATGTGTTGATTGGTCGTGACTTGAACGCTTAAGGTAAAGTCATACATTTATTGTAATCGATTTCAAAAAAATGAATAAGCCGAAAATTAACTTATTATGGAAATGATTTTTTGGTGAAGTTGAACAGTTGGCGCTTATTCGAACAAAAGACGTATTCAAATCTACTTGATTCTAGATAGAGAGGCGATCAAAAAGACGACGGCTCCACATGAATGTGTCGAACCATCGTCAATGTATGGATTATTTGTATTTTCGCTTAACAGGTTTACTATAGCCGTCGGCATCGCGATTGCCTACAACATAAAACGCGATACTGGCGTCTTTTTTGTACAGTTTCTTGTTGATGGTCATTTTGTACGAGCCGTTGCTGCGTGGTTTGGCTTTTCCGAGCTGTTTCCATTCCTTGCTCGATTTATGATAGACATAGGCCTCGACCGTCACATCTTTATTTTCCACTTTTCCTGTGACCGTGCGTGTAGCGCGTGTCATCGTCTTCGTATCGACGACAGCCGATTTCGGAACAAAAGTCCGGACTGTCAGATCGATTGGATCAATGTCATAGGAGACAGGATCTGTTGACCCGTCGTCGCTATCACCATCGTCCTCGCCGGGCTCATCTTCATCCTCACCCGGTTCATCTCTCTCATCGCCGCCATCGTCCCCATCATCATCGCCGTACGAGCTGGCATGAGCGTTGTAGGCACCCCAGTCATCATCCATGCCATCGTCGTCTCCGGTATAATCATCGACACTGACGACTTCAAGGAAGTAGTTCGGAATCGACTGTTCTTCCTCGTAATCTTCATCATAGTCATCCTCATTATCCGTCTCGTGGAAGTCATAGTAATCTTCCCCAATGAAGGCTTCTTCCGGCACTTCAAGTGCGTACGTGCCGTCCGCTTTTGCTTTCGTATGTGCCACTTCCTGAATGTCTTCTTCCTCTGTGTCATCCGCCTGTAAGACGATAATCGATCCGGCAGGTGCTTTTCCTTTCAAGACTTCCGTTCGCGTATGAATATTCTTTGACTCAACAGAAAATTCAGGAGCTGCCTGAACGGGCGACAAATAAACCGTTGTACTGAGACCGAGTGTGAGCAGAGCTGTCCACGTGATACTCTTTTTCATCGATGATTCCTCCTTTTTTCTGTAGTATATCAATCCAACCTCACAGTTATTTCCAATTATTTGAATTCAAGGGAATGGCTTTTTGAAAATTGATCGATAACGCTCATGCAGTTCGGTTTAAAAAAAGAGAAGGGAAAGAAGTTAAAAAAGCCGAGTCTCCAGCATATGATCAGCTAGAGACTCGACTGGCTTCATTTTTTGATTTGGAGTTGTTCTTATTTTTTAGCAGGGATTTTGACAAGGACCGGAACAGGATTTGTAATGTCTTCATATTTGGCGTAGAGCACGACCAAATGTTCACGTTCATCCGGTTGTACGGTGACATTATACCCTTGAATCGTAACGAGATCCGGATGGGAAGACGTCCAATTCGTGATGTCTTTTTTACCAAGGAAGAGCAGTCCCCCATACTCTTTTGGAAGCGTAGCAGACGTTTGACCACCCGTTAGGCTGGTGACTACCGGATTTAATACATTCCCGAGTAAATCAAGCAAGTTGCTCAACAAATCACCGGAAGGATTTTGAATGGACACGTTTAATGTCTCAGTCGTACCTGCGGTTTGCGCCGTTAAAGTAAAAGGTGTGGATTGGTTGCGCGACAGAATTTTACCGTTATTTCCGAGCAGAGACGTATTACCCGACGTCCAGGTAATAGCTGAACCATTCAGTGTCGACGGTAAATTCAAGTCAGAAATGAGATGAAGCGTTCCGACGGTAGACTTGATTTTCGTGAGGTCTTCTTTAAATGGCAGACCTAAATCAGCAGAAACAGAACCGTTGAAGTCTTTCGTTTTCGTCATTCCATTTTTACTGACTGTGGCAGTCAAGATAAACGTTTGTAAAGCGAGTGATCCTTTGACAACACCGGTGTTCGAGATGACATCCGGTTTATTGGAACTCCATTGAACCGAAATCCCATTCGAGATTATTGGCAAGGTGATATTTCCGGTTAAGTTCAACAGAGAACCGAGGTTGATTGCGTTTAGTGCCGCATCAAGTTCGGCCGATTCGCTAAGTGGAATCTTAATATTCGAGAAGACTCTCGATTTCGTGACACCGTCTTTTGAGACAGAAATTGTGATCGAGACCGTTTTATCGGTGAGTCCACGCGTGACTTTCCCGGCGCTTGAGACGACTGCGCTGTCAGACGCCGAGATCGAGAGTGTTGCGCCATCCGGTGGCGTCAAAGCAAGATCTTTCGTCAACGGATTGTCTATGCTGAGACCATCGAGATAGTCTTGAAGCAGCATGTCGGTCGCATTGTCGAGCTTAGGAATTTTGATGTTCGAGAAGACTCTCGATTTCGTGACACCGTCTTTTGAGACAGAAATCGTGATCGAGACCGTTTTATCGGTGAGTCCACGCGTGACTTTCCCGGCGCTTGAGACGACTGCGCTGTCAGACGACGAGATTGAGAGTGTCGCGCCGTCCGGAGGCGTCAAAGCAAGGTCTTTCGTCAACGGATTGCCGATGCTGAGACCATCGAGGTAGTCTTGAAGCAGCATGTCAGTCGCGTCATCACGTTTCGGAACGACGAGATTCCAGAAATCACGTGATTTCGAGATACCGTCTTTCGAGACCGTGACGACGAGTGAGACGGTTTGATCCGTCAATCCGCGTGTGACGAGTCCTGTTTCCGAGATGATGCTTGGTTTAAGCGATGTGAGGGAAACGGTTGCCCCGCTGAGTGGAGGCAGGACGATATTTTTTAGGACCGGACTTTTGATATCAAGTTTATCGAGGTAATCCTGCAGGATCAGCTCGTTTGCATTTGCCACTTTCGGGACGAGGATGTCCGGGAAACTTTTCGTTTTGACGATGTTTCCTTTTACGGCCCGAAGCGTCAAGTCGACGCGCTGGTCTTCGAGTCCCCGTTTGACGATCCCTTTACTCGAGACGACCGCTTCATTGGATGAGACGAGTGAGAAGCTGATGCCATCCGCAGTCGGCAGGATGATATCCATTGTCAGCGGACTCGTGATGTTGAAATTTTGCAGCGTGAAGTCAATCAAGGCTTCGTCTGATAACGATTGACGCGGGACGAGGATGTTGCTGAACGAGCGTCCTTCTTTGACGCCGTCGAGCATCGCGTTGATCGTGAACGAGACGACTTGATCGTTCATGCCGCGTGTGACCATTCCTTTACTTGAGACAGCCGCGTTGTTCGAATCAATCTCAAACGATACGCCGTCGACTTTCGGAAGGTTAATGTCACTTAAAAGAGGATTTGAGACTTGGATGACGAGCAACAGTTCTTTAAGCAGCTGACGTTTTTGTTCATCCGTCGGCTCGGTCACCGGTTTTTTGATCGTAATGGTGACGGCTTTTGATTTTTTCGAACCGGACAGGATATAAACCGAGTACGAGCCGGGAGCGAGTTCACCGCTTATGACGGAATACGATCCGTTTTTGTCGAGCTTGAAATGCACCTTCATGGATTTACCGGTACTTTTATTGACGATGACGAGATAATGGTTCATTCCTTTTGCCGGATAGAGGATTTTCCCGGTCGCTTGAATTTTTTTGCCGTCTGCAATGATGGCATATTTTTGACCGGACTGGACGACATCCGATACAGTCAGCTTCGCTGATCCGGACAAGACGACGTTTGTCGCGGAAGCCGAGTACGTGAGTTTCTTTTGACCGAGGGAAGCCGTCGAAACCTTACTCCATTTGAGTGGATAAGCGGTGCGTTTTCCATCTGCTAGCGTGACGGAAAGTTGCTTCGGTAAACTGACGGATTGGTTCTTACCGACCGTCATCAGTTTAGGGGCCGTGAACTTGACGGGATAGTTCTTGACGGTGACGTACCAATAGGCGTGTTTCGATGTGCCGGAGACATCACCGGTAATTTTTTGTTTGTAGCCGAGCTTCTTTTTGTCGAAGCTGACTTTACTCCATTTGACGGAACGGTGTGCAGATTGACCGTTCGACAGTTTGACAGTGACGGTTTTCGGATACATCAGTTTCTTATTCGCATACTTCACACCACCGTAGTGAATGACGGATTTCGGCGGATGGACTGTCTTGACGCTTTTCCAGGAAGATGCGGAAGCACCAAGCGGAGTCAAGGCATAGGACAGAACGAGAAAGAGACTGATTAAGAGGGCAAATCCTTTTTTCATCAATACAACAACCTCCTCTAAACAAATAGACTGCAGTGTGCATGGATGAACGTGCATCTCAGGTGTATAAGTAAATTTTACCCTTTTTAATCGTAAAATATGTAATATTTTTAACATAATTATACAAATAAGTATATGGTTTATATCTTCAAAAGGGCAGAGGGGATCAACCATTGATAAGACACGATTTTAAAGATGAAATTCAAATACTGCTCATTGTATTTTTTATATTTATAAAGTTTCAAAGGATAGTGTTTTTGTCCTATGTTTCAAGTGGATGACATACTGGTTTTTAGGAAATTCAGCCCGGTTTAAAAGGAGGAGGTATGTACAAAAACATCCTTTTCCCTTGCATCGGATACAACCGATGATGTAAAGGAAAAGGATGTGGTTAACTTCTAAAAGAGCTGCTCGGCGAGCCGGATCTGACTGCGGCCGGTTGAGGTCTCGAAGCGTTGAATCCGGTACGAGTTACTCGTGACGAGACCGGACGAAGCAGACTCGTATTGAAGCGGAGCGAGTTTACGGAGTGCGTCGTTGGAGACGTCGGTCGACAGCCAATCGATGGCGACGACTTGTTCTTGTCGGACAGTGAAATAGTGGGTCTCATAAAACAGGTACGTGTTGACCGGATCGGATGCTGTCCGGGCAGGTGCTCCGTAAAGACGCAGTAGTTCAGCTTCCTTTACTCCAAAGAGCGCGGTCACATCATCCGTGAAGGAGACGTTTAACGTATCTTTGATCCACGCGAGCAGTGCTTCATCCGCGACCGGATCGGTTTTTAATCGCTGGATCGTCTCTTTTGTCGAAACATATCCGGCGAGTTCTTCCGTCACGGCAATCCGGGTGACGTCCTTTTTTGCTTGCAGAATCAGATAACCGTCGCCAAAATCCGTTTCATACAGCGGAGTGGTCAAGGCACGATCCTTGTAGATCGTGCTGCTGCGCGGCTTGATGTATAAGACGCCGGATTCTTCCGCATCCTCCGTGCCGGACATGTCCTTTTGTTCCAGCGCGTCAGGGGTTTCGAGCGTCGCCTCTGTTTTCAAGGACGTATCCGGTGCGATATAGTGGAAGTAGAGATACGTGGCACCTGCTCCGAGCAGGAAACAAGACATCAGCAACGCGAGCCACCGCCACGGAATGACGAGACGGGATGCAGGTGAACGCGTCTCGGAATGGTTCCGGCGTTTGGATGCGTCGGCTCGTCTGGAGTAGGCGAGGACTGGAATCTCTTCTTCCTCTTCCGTGCCGGTTTCTTCAAGAATCGGTCGGGCGACGAGCATGCCATAAAAGTCAGCCAGACTCTCGTGATGCGTTCCGGCAAGAAAAGCCGTCCAGTCATCCGTCGTCACATGATCCTGTTTAAACGAGACAATCGGCGGAGAACCCGTCAGACGGATCATCGTTTCCGTTAAGGATTCAGTGGTCGAAAGGCTGGACCGGATTCTTTCGTGCAATCGGCTGATCTGTTCTTCCGAGTGCGACGTATAAAATTGGAGTGCTTTTAATGAACGGTGCATGGCGCAATCCCTCCTGTCTGGTCCGTGTCGTCTTACATTATAATCAAAAAAGTGAGGGAATGCTTCAATCTTTGTCAAAAACATACATACATGAAAGAGAGGAATGCTCTTATGGTTGACCTGCATTGTCACCTGTTGCCGCTCGTCGATGACGGTCCGGCAAGCGTCGAACAATCCTTGCTGCTGGCACGGCAAGCGACGGCGGAAGGAATACGGCATCTGATCGCGACGCCGCATCTGTCTCCGCCGGATTTTCATACGACACCGGCTCAAGTCGGTTTGATCGTGGCGGAATTCAACGTACTGCTTCAGCAACGGGACATTCCGTTGACCGTTTATACCGGTCACGAGATTCTGTTTGATGAAGACATGGTGCTCGACATCGACAACGGTGGGTTTCAGACGCTCGCGAATTCACAATACGTGCTGATTGACGTGCCGGACGATGACTCACTCGAGTTGTCGGACTGGATCGAGGCGATGATCCGCGAAGGCTACCGTCCGATTTTGTCCAATGTCGAGCAGAAAAAAACGTTGCGGGAACAGCCGGATCGCTTGGCGGACTGGATTAAAGCCGGGGCATTTGCCCAAGTCTCCTGTGCGGGCATTACCGGTGATCACGGAAAAGACGTCCGGCAATTTGCGCTCGCGCTGCTGAAAAACGGATACGCCCAGCTCGTCGCTTCCGATGCCCATCATGCGACACGGCGACCGTTCCGCTGGAAAAACTGCCAGCAACAACTCCTGCATGAGCTGGATGAATCACGTGTGACCGATCTGTATCACAATGCCGAATGTGTCCTGCTCAACCGCCCGCTCGCGATCATTCCGTTGCGACCGTTGAAGAAAAACTGGAAAGGGCAGTGGGCGTAAGACAAACGAGGTGTCGGGGTTCAAACGAATCGAAGCGGGGAATTTCTCTAGTACATCATCTAGAGGAGGCGTTTCGCATGACCCACTACGACTATTTGGAACAGTATTTACTGACGCATACGACGTACAGCCCCCGCACGATCAAAGCGTACCGCAGTGATTTACGGCAGATGAAGACCGGTTCCGTCGAGTGGTCGACGAAGCCGCTTCAAGCCTATTTTGACGACTTGATCAGCCGCTGCCAGCCGGCGACGGCGATGCGAAGGTATCATGCGTTGACGGCGCTCGGAAATGAACTCGTCCGGGCGGGACGATTGCAGAAAAATCCGATGAAAACCGTGCGGGCGATCGTGCATCAGCACGTACCACAACGCATCCATCATCCGCTCGAAGACACCATTCAGACGATTCGTCGCATCGCGCATCCGACCTATCGTCTGTTTTTTGAATTAATCAGTCAAACGGGCCTCCGCTTCATGGAGGCCCGTTTGTTGTCGATCGAAGATCTTCAGTTGGGTGCCGCGACATTACTCGTCCGCCACGGAAAAGGACGCCGGTTACGGACGGTTCAGCTCGGTGCCGGACTAATGATCAAACTGCAAGCATTTTTAGCGGGACGGACGACCGGTCTTGTTTTCCGGTCCGTCCGCGGTCGAGCCATCAACGAACAGCAGGCGCGGGATACATTACGCAAGCAGTCTCTCGTGACGGGCGGACGACCGTTGCATCCGCATGACTTACGTTTTTCGTTCGCGACGTACCTCTATCAGACGGCAGGTCGTAAGTTACTCGAGATTCAGCGGGTACTCGGGCACAGCCATTCCAGTACGACGGAAGGGTATATCCTCAGTCAAGAGACGGAACTCCGGCAAATCATTGATGCGTTGTCAGCGTGAGCCGGTTGATCGACGACCGGGCGACTTCTGTTGAGGGGAGGATGTAGTGCTGTGTCGTCTTCGCGTCACTGTGACCAAGCAGACGCATGACGGTCAAGAGATCCGCCTGATGTTCCCGGTACAACGTCGTCGCGAACGTCACCCGCAGATCGTGCGGACGAATCACGCGACCAATCAGTGATTCGCTTGCGAGCCGGAGTTGTCGGCGGGTCCGGTTCGGATCAAGCAGACGACCGTTATCGTTGACGAACAGGTAGTCGCTTGGAGTCCCGTCTTCAAGGTGACGCGTCAGGACACGAATCAGTTCATCGTGTAACGGCACATACCGTGTTTTTTGTCCCTTGCCGTGCCGGACAAACAGTTGCCGTTCCGTCAAATCAAGGTCGTTCCTGTAGAGCTGGCGGGCTTCGTTAAAACGAAGACCGGTATGGAGGAGCAGAAAATAGAAGGTGTAGAGTGTTTCGTCCTGCAGTGTCTCGATGACACGACGGGCTTCCGTATAGTTAAAGGGGGAACGGTGTTTCGGGAGAGGGCGTGCCGGCTTTTTGATCTGGAGAAACGGATTTTTCGGGAGCGCGCGTTCTGCGACGAGTGCATCGCACAACGTGGCCAGCGCATGGATTCGCCGGGCGATCGTCGTCGGGGCATAGGTCTGCTTTAACAGGTGGAGATACCTATAAATGGACGGGAGGTCGATCGCGGAAGCGTACCGGCAGAAATGACGGACATCGGCGCGATAGGCCTTTTTTGTCAATGGGCTGTAACTCGGGGACTGTTCGATGATCGCGAGAAGACGTTCGAGATAAAACGTCATCATAGGAGGATCGCCTGCACTTTCCGTTTGAGTTCTGACTTTAGGGAGCGCAAGCGGGCGGCGGAATAACCGAGCGTATCTTCCGTTCCGTGGAGCAGGGCTTCAATCATGGCGAACTCTTTGGCGGAGAGTTCTTCTTTGAGCTGGGCGAGGAGATACGGGAAGGAGAAGGTCTGCTGACGCGGTAATTCCGGCAGTGTCTCGACAGCGACTTCACCGGCTAGGGTCCGGTTGCGCGTCGCCAAGTAATCAAGCATCGCTCCTTTCGCACGAATCCGGGCAAACGTGACGGTCATGACCTTTCCTTCTTCGATTGATTTCCAAAGCCGGAGTAACGCCGCCTGACGGCATTCATCCTGTTCATTCGGATGGATCGAGAGACGGGAGAGCAGCGAGTTGACGAGGGGCATCCATTGGTTGAGGGCTTCATTCATGGGAGAGAGTTCCATTCTGTAGATATGCATATCTGATGTATTCCGCGGTAGTTTCAGTATAAGTAGAGTTATCCTGAAGGCAGTGACGAAAACTGGCGGTTTTTCAGAACCTGTCGCCTATGAAATCATTAAAAGAGCGGGGAATGGTCATTTAAAAGTTAAGAAAACCGTTGGCATGATTCAAAAAAGACGATTTGAAGACAGAGGATAACTCTACTTATCCTAGCGAATGTTCGGAACAAAATGTAGGAATTGACGAAATTGTTAATGCATCATGCAAGGTAATTTTAGTAAAAAAATGATTGCTTCGCCTCTAAATAATGAAAACAACATAGCTAGGCGTTAAAACAGTTTTTTGAAAAAGCTGTCTTTTTTTTGAGGGGGGAATCTTTCAAAAAGAGGGCGGGAAAAATAGTATAGAACTAGAATTAAATAAATATATAAAATACTGACATTTAAAACATTTCGTTTTGTAGACAAATATTCTATAATTAGTAAATGTAATATTTTTCTTTTTGTCTACTTTTATTCCAAAGGAGGATTCAAATGGCGTTCGATTTGAACAAGCGTTTTGTTTCGGTGTTACTCTTATTTACGTTAATCAGTTCTTTTTTACTTAATGTGTTATTAGAAGTGAGAGTATTTGCCGCAGGTGAAGGTGTTTCAGTCAAACATGAAGTTTCACTGAATGAAGCAGGACCCGACGACACGGTCATCTATACCTTGAAAGTGACGGTCGCTGCTCAAACTGCAAACAGCGGCTTCGTTCAAATTCAAGATGTAGTGGATGCGAATCTTGACATTACGGATACGTTCATCCCAAAGGTTGACGTGAAAGGAACGAAAACGAGTGTTGGATCAGCCACAATCTCTGGAAATAATATTCAATTTGATTTAATCGACCAAAAGGATTTAGCCGGAAAGACGTTTGATTTAAAGGTCTATGCCAAGTTTAAAGAAACAAGTATTGATCAGACAATCGCAAAAAATCAAGTTTCGATGAATATTGCAGATACAAAAAATGGTGCACCAACAGATATTTCAGAGAAAATCGATGTGCGTATGACCCAAACAAAATTCATTGATCCTTCGGAGTGGAATGTCCTTAAATCAAGAATTGACCCAGCAGGCGGAACTACAGTTGCTGGCGATGAGGACGTGACGTATCAACTATCCGTCGTTCGTTCTAAAGGAAGCAGTGCACTCGAAAAACCGATTTTAGAAGATCTCATCCCAAGTGGTGCAATCGTCAAAAAAATCGGAAATACGGAAATCATCAATAACCAAAATACAACTGCCGCAGACTTTGAGTATAAAGATGGAAAAATCAAGTGGACGTTGCCCAAAATAGTGGAAGGGAGAGAAAAAGACATAACTTCTTCAAAACGTACGATCGTTTTGAATTATCCACTTGCGCAGTTTGAAAATGCAGAAGTGACGAACATTGCCAATCTGTATGACGACGCAACAAAACTATCGACCGCCAATGCAAAAGATACCGTCAAAAATGGCGGAGAAGTGTCCTTATTGGAAGTTAAAAAAATTGCTCAAACGGACGTTTCACCAGCAGATACTGCAGAAGTGCAGCCTGGGGGAAATGTGACGTGGGAATTTAGTCCGATTGCAATCGAAGGACCTTCACGAAAAGCGAAATTAATCGATTTTACATTAACGGATGAAGTCCCGTCAGACATGACTCCTGCAGCAGTCGTGACAGGTGCTTATACGAATTTGGATGTACCCAACCATCCATACAAAATCATCTATACGTTAAAAGATGGAGAAACAAAAACATTAGCGGATAATCTTTCATCCGAAACATCGACTACGCTTCAGATTCCAGAGGCGGATCGTTCGAATATCAAGACAATCCAGTATGTCTACGGACAAGTATCTCCCGGATTTAAAGCGACCACTTTCCCAAAAATCCGGATGAATCTAAAAGCAGACACAACAGAAAAAAGCGTGACAAACAAAGCGTATCTCTCGTACAAACTAGGGAAGGATACGAAAGTCGTGACAGGCGGAGGAGTGCCTGACGAAGACGGTTTTACCATTATTTTTGATGGCAACATCAATGTTGGCGGAACAAAAACATTACTTTGTCTGAAAAAAGAATTGATCTCTACAGAGTCAAACATTCAAAAAGGAGATGAACTCGAATTCAAACTTTCTTTGAAAAATGTGACAGAGGTTGAATCAAATTTCGCAGAACCTGTCATCATCGATGGTTTACCAAATAATATGTCATATGTTGCCGGAAGTGCACGAGTCATATTCCCGGGTCAGTCGGCAAGTCCAATTGAACCGACAGGAACGAAGTCACTCGTCTTTGATGTGTCTGAAAATCCACTGAAAAAAGACGAAGAAATCATCATTACACTCAAGGCGACTGTGGATGATGAAGCACAAGTCCAACAAGCGAACTTCGCGTATGCCGGAACGCTTGCAGCATCAGAACAAGAATTTTCAGCAAGTAACTGTGGGAATGCAAGAAACATCACCGATACAACGGATTTCGATAAGGATGGAAAGTCAGACGATCGTTTGATCCGAGACAGTATTTCATTTAAAACGAATGTTCCGATTGTCAGTATTGAAAAGAAAGAAAATCCTGACGGCGAAAAAATCGTCAAGGCGTCACTCCCGACAGGAAAATACACGAACAGTTCTGCTTCGTATATCTTAACGGCGACAAATGAATCGGTTAAAGGGTCGGGAATCGAGCGAGGCGATGAGATGAAAAAACCGATCATCATCGATGTTCTACCCGCGCAGTTGCTTTATAATGCCGCCTATTCACCAACATTTAAGATTGAACGTGTTGGCGGACAAACAGTTTCAGCGACTCCGACCATTGCTTATGATGGAACTCTTCGTTCCGTCCGTTATACATTTTCAGAGACGCTTCTTCCGGGTGAGCGAATCATCGGTAACGTCAAATACGATGTGGCTCTGGCTCGTGGCGGGAAAATCACGAACCAAGCTCTTTTCACGACCAATGAATCACCTATCTATAAAGGAGAAAAAGGATCGTTAGGTTTGGAAAAAGGTAAAGATTACAGTGCAGGTGGAGCTGAGGAGTTCGTTCAGGCAGAAAACAGCTACTACCTTTTAGATGAGTATCAATTATTTGAGACGGCGAAATCCGTCAAAGGTGAATTGGATTCTAATTTCATCAAAGGCGACGGTAAAGAAGGTGCTGCTGCAGATTCTGGAACGACGACGGCAGGTGGTAAAGCTGCATATACGTTATTGATGGAGAACAACGGGACAGTCCGTGAAAAGATTTCCGTCCTCATGGACACGTTACCGACAATCGGTGATAAAGATATTATCAGTGGTGCAGAACGTAATTCAGAATTTGATTTTACTTTGCTTGATATCGGTACACCACAATTGAACGGGAAAGAGATTACATCCCCTTTCTCGATTGAATATACGACGACTGCGCCAAAAGCGGATGGAAGTGGAGACTGGACGACAACAAAACCGACACCATTTACAGACGTCGTCGCTTTCCGGATTGTCTTCACGACACCAGTCATGCTTGAACCAGGCGAGAAAATTCAGGTTGCTTTTAATGGTGTTGCGGACAAAGAAGCAACAGTTGGGCAGTACGCTTACAATGCATTCCACGTAAACGAAGCGGTCGTACTTGCTTCAGGTCGTGAGAAAGCAGCTGCTTGGAACACGCCTTTGAAAGTAGCATTGAAAGTACAGGGAAATGAAGTAGGAAAGTACTCGCTTGGAGATACGGTCTTCTTTGATCAGAACCGAGATGGCATGAAAAATGCAGGAGAGCCGGGGATAGACGGCGTCAAGGTTATTTTGAAGAAAGACGGTGCAACCATTGCGAACACATTGACGAATAACGGAGGGACATATCGATTCGGAAATTTACCGAACGGAACGTATGATATCGAATTCGAACAACCGGACGGACTGAAGTTTACGACTCAGTCTAAAGATAGTCCGTTAGCTGTAGACACTGATTCAGACGCATCCGAGGCAGGTCTTGTATCGGGTATCATCATCAACGGCAAAGACCAAGATGAGGTCGATGCGGGTTTGATTGGTGTCAATCTCGGAGACTTCGTCTTCTATGATAAAAACGGAAATGGTACTCAAGATGGTGGTGAAGAAGTAGGCATTTCAGGCATCAAAGTTGAGTTGTTACGTGATGGTAATAAAGTGGCGGAGCAAACAACAGATGTAAATGGAAAATACCGATTCACGGCGGAAGAAGTTAATGGAAAATCCAGACCGTTGATTGCCGGAAATTATACGGTTCGTTTCACGAAGGACGATACGTATCTTGGATTCACACGTGGAAATAAAGGGAGTGACGAGACGGATTCCGATGTCACTTTTACAAAAGCATCAACTGCAACGACAGGAAACTATAAGTTGAATGCCGGGGAAGAGAATTTGACGGTTGACGCTGGACTTTTTAAAGGCGCGTCCGTTGGAGACTATGTATGGTTCGATGCAAATAAAAATGGTATTCAGGATGCTGGAGAAGCTCCTTTTGCAGGGATGAAAGTCGTCCTGCAACAAAAAGATGGGGCAGGTTATGTTTCAGTTCCGGGAACAGGCACGGTAACGACTGATGCATCCGGAAAATATACATTTAAAGATGTCATACCCGGGCAAGATTACCGAGTTGTTTTCGATTTAGGATTCTCTAAAGTCATCGCAACAGTGAAGGATGCGGGAAATGACGAGACACGAGACTCCGATTCGGATTCAGACGGTAATACGGCACTATTTGATTTAGTCGTCGATCAAGATAAGACGGACCTTGACCTCGGTGTATTAGGCGGAGAGTTGGGAGACTTCGTCTTCTATGATAAGAACGGAAATGGTATTCAAGATGGTGGAGAAGAAGTAGGCATTTCAGGCATCAAGGTTGAGTTGTTACGCGGCGGAACAGTTGTCGCAACCGAAACGACAGACGAAAATGGTTTATATCGATTTAGTCAAGAAGGATCAGGGATTACGGCTAAACCGTTAGTGGGTGGAAGTTACACAATCCGCTTTACGCTTTCTGGCGGCTCTGACTACGCTGGATTTACGAAAAAGGCAGCTGGAGGAAATGAAACAAAAGACTCAAACGTTGACTTTAAGGTAGGGACTGTCGGCACGACTGCTCCGTTTTCGTTAGCAGCAGGAGCGATTGATGAAACGATTGATGCTGGACTCTTTAAAGGTGTGACAATTGGAGATTACGTTTGGTTCGATGCGAATCGAGATGGTATTCAAGATGGATCAGAGAAAGGGATTGCTGGAATCAAAGTGACACTCCAGCAAGAAATTAACGGAACGTACCAATCGAATTCGGAGTATCCATCAGTCGTGACGGATTCATCAGGGAAGTACACCTTTAAGAACGTCATTCCTGGTTCGAACTACCGAGTCGTCTTCGACTTAGACGCAGCCAAGGCCATTGCGACCAAGACCGGGGAGACGTCTGACGAAAAAGACTCAAATATCAATGCTTTGGGACAAACCGCTCCGTTTACTATTCAGCCGGAAACCGATGATTTGACGCTGGATGCAGGTTTATATGGAATTGAAATCGGAGATTATGTCTTCGAGGACCGTAACGGGGATGGTGTCCAAGACGCAGGAGAAGAACCAATCGAAAATGTTACGTTGACACTCTTCTCCGGCAGTACGCAAATTGCAACAACGAAAACAGATCAAAATGGAGCATATCGTTTTACTCAAACAGCAGACGGAAGCTACCTGCCATACGGTGATTACCGTGTCGTCTTGACCCTTCCATCTGGAAAAATTTTAACGAAAAAAAATATAGGTGATGATCAGACCGATTCTGACTTTGATCCTACAACAAAATCAGTCGACGTCTCCTTTACAAAGGGCAATGTGAATACGGGACAAGGATTCAAAAATCAGACGATTGATGCTGGTCTCGTCACCTTATCCTCTTTCATCGGTCGGACGTGGTTCGATCAAAATCGAGATGGGATTCGTGATAGTTCAGAGCCGCTTCTTTCAGGAATGATCGTAGAACTTTACAACGCGGCTGGAACAAAACTCTTAACGACGACAACAGATGCTGCTGGAATCTATCGTTTCGAGGACGTATTACCTGACGATTATTATGTGAAATTTTTACCGGGTCTCTATCAACCAACACAGTTCCAGCAAGGGGATGCGACAAAAAACTCTGATTTCGATTTAGCAGTCGGGAATTACGGACAGTCAAATTTATTTACGATACGCTCAAACGAGTTAAATGTCGATAAGCAGTTAGACGCTGGATTCCTCTCAAGTAAAATTGGTGATTTTGTCTTTGAGGATATCGATGCGGACGGGCAACAGTCCATTAAAGACAAGGCAATTCCGAATGTCGTTGTTCGTTTACTGCAAAATGGACTTGTCGTTCAAGAGACAAAAACAGACATGGATGGGAAATATTTCTTTGACCGTATGAATAACGGGACACGTCCTCTCGGAACAGGCAATTATGTGATTGAAGTCGTCAAACCGGAAGGATTCAATTTCTTTACACGACGTGATCAAGGAACGGATGATGCTCTGGATTCTGATATCGGACGTTCGACGGGACAGACGCTCGAATTCAATTTTGATTCTAAAACGGATCGACTCGACATCGATGCAGGTCTCTTGAAAGAATTAAAAGGTATCGGAGACCTTGTCTTCTTTGACGATAACCGAAATGGCATCCAAGACGCGGGTGAAGTAGGTGTACCGAATGTGACCGTCAAACTGATAGAAATCGCGGATACAGGAACCGTGGTTTCGACGCTTACGACGAAAACAAATGAGAACGGTCAATATTTGTTTGAGAACTTACCTGGTGGTGACTACAAGCTAGAATTTATGCTGCCGAGTGAGTACCGCTTCACAACACGAAATGCAGGAGAAGATGATACGAAAGATTCAGACGTCGTACCTTCTTCTGATCCGTTAGTAGGTCAAGTCACAGTAAGACTTGGTGAAAATGCGAGTGACTTGACGATTGATGCCGGCGTACTCAGCGGCACAATCGGAGACTTTGTTTTTGAAGATCTGGATTACGATGGTGTTCAAGATGTTAATGAACCTGGTATTGCGAATCGACTTGTTACGCTGGAACAAAAGGAAAATGGTGTGTTCAAAAAAGTTTCAGAACAACAGACCGATGCGAACGGAAAGTATGTGTTCCGACATTTATCGAATGGTGAGTACCGTGTCACAGTTGATACAACAGGCTATTTCGAAACAAAACGTTTCATCGGTGCCAATGATTTAGACTCAAATGTATCAGGCGGAGTGACAGATTCAGTCCTCCTTCAGGTGGATGATTTAGAGAAGTCGACAAATCTTCATCTAGATGCAGGATTGTTCCGCCCTGCTTCTGTCACAGGTGTTATTTGGCTAGACGGTTTCCCGAAAGACGGAACAAGACAAAGTGGAGAACGTCTCCTTCAGGATACGACTGTCGTACTGGTTGATGCAGCCGGAAATGCAGTGAAAGATGTTAATGGAAAAGATGTTCTGCCTGTTAAAGTAGGAGCAGACGGCCGTTATACATTTATGGACTTGTTCCCGGGTGACTATACGCTTAAGACGTCACGTGATGACTTCTTAGCGTATCAAGATGTCACTATTGTCGATACGACCAGAAATGCAGACTTTATTCCACAAACCAATACGTTTACCAGTCAAGTGAACGTAAGACTACAATCTGCCGAAACGAAACAAAATATTGATGCTGCGTTCATCGGTTCGACCGTCTCAGGAATAGCGACGGTGGACCAAAATGCAGACGGTGTTCGCGAGGTTTCAGATCCACGTCTTGCGAATGTAACGGTCGAACTTTATCGAGATGGTACAAAAGTTGGATCGAAAACAACTGAATCTGATGGAACATATCGTTTTACCGAGTTACCAACAGGCAACTATGAAGTCCGTTTCCCGGATACGAAAGGATATCTCGTGACACGACCGAATATCGGTGAAGATGCCCGGGATTCGGATGCGGTGCTCGTCAATGGAACCTATACGACAGAGACATTCGCAGTTGGTGCTGGTACGGACTCACCAAATCATGATATTGGATTCTATTCGCTAGCAAGCATCGGCGGACTTGCATGGATAGATCTCAACCGAGATGGTGTGCGACAACAGTCCGAGTTCCTTCTTCCGAATGCAGTAGTTCAACTCTTTATTGGAACGTCGACAACACCGATCCAAACACAGGAAACAGGAAAAGATGGTTCATACCTCTTTAGCGGTTTAATGCCTGGTATGAGTTATCGAGTAGAAATCAATCATCCATCGTATCGCTTAACTGAAGATCGCGACCGGGGGAATGATGATCAACGAGACTCTGATTTCGAACCGTCCTCGAGTAATCTTGGAAAGGGACAATCTACACTCATTTATCTTCCAAGCGGCGCTGCTGTTCGTAATATCGATGCCGGTTATCTGGCTGGCGCACTGGGAGACCGGATCTGGCTGGATGCGAATGCAAATGGTAAGCAAGACGACAGTGAAAAAGGAATCTCAAACGTACGAGTCGAGCTTCTGGACAAGAATGGAAAAGAAGTGAAACGGGCGGACGGTTCAACGGTGTTACCGGTTCTAACCGATATGAACGGTAACTATCGCTTTGAGCATCTTCCGGCAGGGGAATATCAAGTGAAGGTAGAAACACCAAAAGGATTGGTTCAAACACTTCTTCAAGTAGGAGATACGACAAAGGATTCAAACGTTAACTCGTCTGGTTTGATGGAGAAACTTTCGCTTGAAGTGGGACAGATACGTGAAGATGCAGATGGTGGATATTATGCACTGGCATCGATTGGAGATCGCGTATTTATTGATCTCAATAAAAATGGGATACAAGATAAAGGGGAACAAGGGCTTGCAAACGTTAAGGTTTCTCTCTATCGTGGTACCGATCTCATTAAGACTCTTGTGACAGATGCGAATGGAAACTATCGTTTTGATCAACTTGTACCAGGTGAATACCGACTCGTCTTCGAAGAAAAAGACGGCTTCCAATTCACGCAACCTAACCGTGGTCCGGAAGAGACGGATTCAGACGTTAACTCTAAAGGGGAGACACCGAACATCACGCTGATGAGTGGTGACCAACCCATGACGATTGATGCCGGATTTGTTCCTGATGGCACTGGAAACGGGAAATCATTCGGTAGTATTGGTGATCGCGTGTGGGTTGACGTGGATGAGAATGCTGTCCAGTCACCAGCAGATCTACCACTTGCAGGAGTAACGGTCTTCTTGTTTGATGAGACCGGAAAAATTCTCTTGTTCGAAACAAAAACAGATGCATCTGGTAAGTATCTCTTCACAGGTTTACCTGAAGGGAAATATATCGTGCAAGTGAAATATGATATGAAAAAGTATGACATCGTCTCTCCATTCACAGGAGAAGATGAAACGAAAGATTCAAATATCAATCAAGAAGGACTTTCGAAAACAGTAACATTAGGTAAAAAAGGAGATACCGTTTCGACTGATCTATCAATCGATGCAGGTCTTCAGTTAAAACCTAAATTCCTTGGCAGTATCGGAAAACGAGTTTGGCTCGACCTAAATAAAAATGGTCTATATGACGAAGGCGAACCGGTCATGAAGAATGTCGAAGTGACCCTATATCGCTACTTGAACGGGAAACGAGTAAAGGTCGAAACCATTCTGACGGATTCAAAAGGGAATTACCTGTTTGATGGGTTACAGCCGGGTGACTATCAAGTCGAGTTTGAATTGCCGGATGGTTATGTCTTTACAAAGCCAAATGTTGATCCGAAAGTTGGGTCAGATACCAAACCGGATGGAACAACCGTAACAATCACGATCCGAGAAAATCAGGACAATTTAGACATCTGGGCAGGACTCTATCCTGACAAAGAGAATCCACCTGTAACGCCTGATCCTGACGATGGAGGTGTCATTCCAGTCAAACCGGACACGGATACACCGATCGATCCGAATACAGGCAAACCAATTACAGATGAACTCGACGAAGGGTACACTTCGCCAGATGATCCAAAAACAGATAACACCCCTTCATCTCCTGATACTACCAATGGAAATTCAGGACAGTCGGATAAAACAAACGGCAACGGTGGATTACCGCAGTCAGGTGAAGCTCCACCACTTCCATGGCAATGGATTGGAGTTATTTTGATTCTTTTAGGTGGATTGCTGATGTATCGCAATCGAAAAGCGAAAGAAGTAAAATGATTCAATCGAAAAAAATGGATGAAGGTACGATTTAAAAACGATTACAGATGATTTTTCTAATCTGAACAAATGGGAGGCGGATTTTACATCCGTCTCCTGTTTGTTTTGTCAAAAAAGGATTTGAAATCACCTGCTTTGTTAATTCCAACTGAGCGATGGAAGACAGGACACATACGTTCAAATTTAAAAGAAAGCGATCCCATGCTAAGCTAAGAAACGATATAGTACGCAGAAAGAAGGGGATGTCATGAACATTTTAGTTATCGATGATGAGGAAAGCATCCGCAACCTCGTCCGGTTACAACTTGAAATCGAGCAGTATACCGTGAAGACGGCGCAGGATGGAAAGGAAGCCTTACAGTTACAGACGGAACATCCTTTTGACCTCGTGATCCTCGATTTGATGTTGCCGGATACGACGGGATTTGACCTGATTCCGCAACTGCGGGCCGTGCATCCGGAGTTACCGATTTTGATGCTGACCGCGCGCGATCAGATGAACGATAAGATTATCGGTTTGCAGCTCGGGGCAGACGATTATATGACGAAACCGTTTAACGGAACGGAACTTGTCCTGCGCGTCAAAAATCTATTGAAACGCGTCGTGCAGAGCAGACCGGCACCCGTACTCGTCGAGGATCCTTTTTTGATGATTGATGCAAACGCCCGGACGATTTCCCTTGAAGGCATCCCTTTACCGTTGACACACCGGGAATATGCCTTGCTCGTATTATTCCTTGAACATCCGAACCGAGTGTTTGAGCGCGAGGAGTTACTCGAACAAGTCTGGGGGTTTGATTTTTCAGGCCAAACCCGTGCCGTCGACATCATGGTGCAGCGTTTGCGGAAAAAATTAGGACGGCAAGGCGACCGTCTGAAGACAGTGTACGGCGCAGGCTATAAGTGGATTGACGCATGAAGCTGCGGACCGTCATTACCGAAAATTTTGTCCTCCTGCTCGTTCCGGCGTTACTCGTCTTATTTTTGATTATCTATGGGTTCGTTCAATCCAGCTTATACGCCAATGCCGTCGATTCGACGAAAAAATTGAGTCGGGAAGCGCAACTCTATACGATGGCATACCAAGCAAACGAACCGGGTGATTCGTTTGCCGAGACGGCGGTACCCGTCGCCTCCTACTTAGCGACCCGGTTTGATGCCCGGATCCAGCTGTTCGGACCGCAGGCCGAGTTGTTGGCCGATTCGGAGCGCGACCAGTTGCCTCTTCTCGCGAGTGACATCGATCAGGCCGTACTAGGAAAAAGCAGTTACTTGTTTTTAAAGGAAACAGCGTCACCGGTCCTGTTTTTTTCGAGCCCGGTGTATGAAGGAGAGACCGTCATCGGCTCGATTCGTTTTTTAGTCGATCTCAAGGCGGAAAGCGAGTTGCTCCGGCAACTGACCTATGTGTTCGCGACGGTTTTCGTGCTTCTTCTGATCGTTGCCGTTATGACGGCACGACGTATGTCGCGCAGCATCATCGAACCGATTGAGGATTTACGAAAAGTGTCCCACGCGTTGACGCAAGGACAGTATGCCAATCGGTTGCCGGACTATCCCTATGAGGAATTAACGAGGCTGGCAGGGGATTTCACGGCACTCGCCGACGCCGTCCAGCATAATATCCGTCAGCTGGAGCAGGAACGCGGGGAGCAACAAACGTTTATCGATCACATCACACACGAGTTGCGGACACCGATGGCAGCCATCATGGGGTACGTCGAGTTGATTCCGAAGCTCGAAGCCGAGGAAGCCGCACGGTGTTATCACTACATTGAACGCGAAAGCCGGCGTCTGTTGCGTCTCGTGTCAAATAATTTAGAACAGACGAAACAAAAACGACTGGAGGTCCAAGCGGGATTTGCCATGTTTTCTTTAGATGAACTTGTTCGTGACACACTGTTCATCATGCAGCTTCGTCTCGATCAGCACGGGGTTACCGTACAGACCGATCTCCCGCATGTCTTCGTCCTTGGTCAACCGAATCAAACGAAACAGGTGCTGTTGAATGTTCTCGAGAATGCCGTCAAATATAGTGATGCCATGGTGCTGACGATTTCAGCCGTCAGTGAAGAAAAGCAGATGTGTTTACGGATTGAAGATGACGGCATCGGTGTTGATCCGCTCGTTCTCGAAGAATTCACGACAGGTGCACAGACGTTACAGACCGCAAATGGGAACGGATTTGGTCTGTTGCTGTGCCGTCAACTGATGCGGGAGCAAGCCGGTGATTTCCTAATCGAGAGTGATGAGACAGGGACACGGATTCAGCTTCGTTTTCGTTTAGCGAATCAGATCGCTTCTTTGTAATCGCTTACAAAAAGATACATTTATGAAACATTTGGGTCGGATTTACGAAACAATTCCCCTGTAATCTGATAATCAAGCAAGGAGATGAACCATGAAAGCTTCAACGTTGACGTACCTCCTGTTGATGGGGATCTTATTTGCCCTCGGTCTTCTTTTACTTCAGCAGACCGTCTTCGGTCGACTCCATGTCATCGAAGACGAAACAGACATCCGGAATCAATCGGACAGTTCGATTCCGACAGAACTGGTCGTAACACACCGTTCCTGGGGCGAACAACGAATCGAGGACGGAAGTGAAGTCGAACGGATCACCCGTCTTTTGAAGCAAATGAAGACGACGGCAAAACGGGATTGCCCGGCAGGTCAAACGACTTTTACGGGAACACTCCGGTTCTTGAACGGGACGACGTGGTCCTTTACTCTCGGAGAACACATGACACTGAACGGACGTTGTGTAGCGACGCAACCGGTCAGTCAGACGGCGATGTTAAAAGCCCGTCTCTTGAATGCGTATCATACGCCGGGACAGTTGGCCAAGCAACTCGGTCAAGCTGAAAAAGTGACACTGTTTGAAGCGGGACGTTCGCGTGAGTTGACGCGGGAGGAGCAACGGACGTTGCAACGCCAAATCGAAAAAGCGGAACCGATGACGGATTATGAGGAAGTCGGACGCATTCTCGATGACAGCGACACGCGGCGTGTGCTCCAGATCGCCCGTTTCGGACAAGAATCGGGAAAACGGGATCAATTGATGAACCTGACCATTCATGACACATTGTTTAGTGTGCAGTACATGGACGATGATAACGGAAATACCTTTTATCTCAAAGGCATGCTTTCTGTAAAGTCGAAGGAGGCAGAGCGTTGATGAACAAACGGATGATCTTCTTGCTGAGTATCATTTGTATCATGAGTATCGGAATTGTCCGAAATAATCAAGAAACGAAACAGGGGACGATGGCACGGCAGACGACACCGCATTTGACGGCTTACGTCGCAGCAAAGGAAGATATCGGTCGTGCGCTGTTATCGTCCTATTGTGAGACGAAAGGATGTACGTATGAATTCGTCCGCCTGTCAACGGAAGAATTGGTGCGGCGTGTGACGGAAGAGGCCGATCATCCACGGGCGGATCTCGTCATCGGCGGAACATGGGATGCCCATCAGACATTAAAGAAACGGCATTTATCGACACCGTTTCCCGCCAAGCTTTCGCAAGAAGACGGGTTACAGGATCCGGACCGCTACTGGATTGGTTATGAGGTCGAGCGTCTCGCGATTGTCGTCAACACAGTGTTGTGGAAAGAGCGCATCGGTCAACAGGTGCCGTATCCGGTGACACTGGCTGATTTGACGAATGACTTATATCGCGATGAACTGATTTTGCCTGATCCGAACCATTCGGGGACCGGAGCAACGATTTTACAGGCCGTTTTCGAAAAGTACGGAGCATCGGGGGACGATATGCTCCGGCGGCTGATTCGTCAGACCCGTCTGTTTACGGCAAACGGATTTGCGCCTGTCTCGTATGTCGCGAGCGGCGAAGCGATGCTCGGGGTCAACTTCATCGGCGATCAGCAGTCACTCCGCGAAAAATCTTATCCGATTAAAAGCATTCCGCTCGATACGTATTCGATTAATGCGATTTCAAAGCTTAAAAATCGAAATCAACAAAACGTGTCGAACGACTTCATGCGGTATGTCTTATCGAGTGACGGACAGGATATCTTGCGAAAAGTCTCGTTTGGAACACCGACCTATGCCGTCTCGCAAGTCAAACCGATCAAACGAAGTGTCGGGCAAGACATCGTTTCTGATTATAAGGACTATCTCCAGCGGTTTAACCGACTCTATGACAAATGATGCGAAGAATCGAACCAAAACGGGGGAAAACACATGGGGTTCTTCAGCATCAAAAAACTACCAAATGCCGGAATACCGATTGAGGTCCAGCGCAAACAATGGTTACAGCAATTTTTAAAAGCATTTTTAGTCGTCTTCTTTTCTTACATGGCGATGTATCTGATTCGCAATAACTTTAAAGCGGCACAACCGCTTCTAAAAGAAGAACTCGGCTTCACGACGACGGAACTCGGGTATATCGGATTCGCGTTTTCGATCACGTACGGAATCGGTAAGACATTACTCGGCTATTTCGTCGACGGGAAAAACACGAAACGCGTCATCTCGTTCTTATTGATTTTATCTTCTTTGATCGTGACAGCCATGGGGATGTTGATGAGTGCCGGAGGAAGTCCCGTCGGTCTCTTGATGGTCTTATGGGGGATGAGCGGATTCTTCCAATCGGTCGGGGGACCTTCGTCCTATTCGACGATTGCACGCTGGACACCGTTTGAGAAACGCGGACGGTACCTTGGTTTTTGGAACGTCTCGCATAACATCGGCGGTGCGATTGCCGGAGGCTTGGCGCTTTGGGGAGCGAACGTCTTCTTTAACGGCAGTGTCGTCGGGATGTTCATTTTCCCGGCAGTGATCGCATTGGTCATCGGGATTGTCGGACTCTTCATCGGAAAGGATGATCCGGAAGAGCTCGGATGGAATCGAAGTGAGGAAATTTTTGATGAACCGATTGAACCGGAAAACCTGGCAGCTGAAAAAATGACGAAGTGGCAAGTCTTCAGAACCTATGTCATTTCGAATCCGTGGATTTGGACATTGTGCATCGCGAACGTCTTCGTTTACATCGTCCGGATCGGAATCGACAACTGGGCACCGTTGTACGTGACGGAGCATCTTCACTTCAGTACGGAAAGTGCCGTCAATACGATCTTCTTCTTTGAAATCGGGGCACTTTGCGGCAGTATGATTTGGGGATATGTTTCCGATTTACTCAAAGGACGCCGGGTGCTCGTCGCGACGATTTGTCTGCTTCTGACGGCAGTCGCCGTTCTCGGATACCGGTATGGTACGAGTGAAACGATGATCTATGCTTCATTATTTGCACTCGGTGCATTGATTTACGGTCCACAGTTGCTGATTGGTGTATCCGTCATCAGCTTTGCACCGAAGCAGGCGACGACGGTCACAAACGGGATGGTCGGCACATTCGGATACCTGTTTGGCGACTCGATCGCAAAAGTAGGTCTCGCAAAAATCGCGGATCCTGAAACAAACGGGCTGACGATCGGCTCTCTGACCCTTCACGGGTGGAGTGATACGTTCATCGTCTTTAACGCCGCTCTCATCTTCGGTGTCATCGCGCTTGCGATTGTCGCAGTCGTCGAGGAGAAAAAGATTCGCCGGCTCGGGTTGCTCGAAAAACAGACAAAGGAAAAATTAAGTTCTTGAAAATCATGGGGCTGACTCGAAAGTCAATCTCTACAAAGACGAGGGTGGCAGATTGTACTTCTGCCACCCTCGTTTCGTTCAAGAGGAACCACTCGTTTCACACGACTTTTGCAGGAAAAAGCGTGTTAAAGGAAGAGTGGTTCCTTTTTGAGTCAGCTCCATTTTTCAGTGTTCAAAATATAAATGGTAAAAGAAACATTATCGTGCTAATATTTTCTATGGATATTTTTTACTGTAAAAATTCTGATTTTACTTTGAGAAGGAGGCTGACATATGGGATGTGAACACTGTGCTGATGCTGCCCGTAAAGGATTAAAATTTTGTCCGAGTTGTGGAAACGCACTCGCATCGTTTCAACCGGATCCGCCGGTAGAACGGGAACCGTTACGCGGAGTCGTCACGAAAGAAAAGGGAACAAAAACTAGAAAAGGACTCCTTTTGGCACTGATTGTACTGTTATTAGCCGGAGGTGCCTATTACGGTCTTGCTACACAGTTCTTTACGCTGGAAGCGAAGATGAAAGACATCCGGGAAGCAATCCGGACGAATGACGCGACGGAATTAGCCGGACATCTCGAATTCAATGACCAATTGGTGGATTCGAAACAGGCGGAACGTTTTTTGAAAGCATTGAAAGAGGCACCGAAACAAGAAGAAGCCCTCATGGATTATTTATTATTAGCCGGTGCATCGATTCAATCGAAAAACAAAAGCCTTGTACCCGCACAAGTCGTCCAATCAGGACGCCAATACGGAATCTTCGAGGACTACCGTCTTCGTTTATCCGGCGTCAAAACAGAAGTCGTCAGTAACTTCGAAGGAACAAAAGTCACGTTGTTGAATCCAATCGGAACCGAGACGAGCAAGGCATCGGATGACGGGATCCTGATTGACGGGATGTATCCGGGATTGACAGACGCAAAAGTCGAGTATGACGGGGAATACGGAAAAGATGCGGACGAAGTCACCATCAATCCGTTGATTCTCGATGCTGATGACCGGACGTTCGAAATCGAATTAAAAGGAAAAGCCGTCAAATTGGATCAGACATACCCGGATGGTGAATTGATCGCAGACGGCGAATCGACCGGAGAAACGGTATCCGACTTGAAGACGTACGGTCCCGTCCCGAAAAAAGGAACGGTCCTCTCGTTAACAAACATGTTCCCGTGGGGCGAAGAGACTTCAAAAGAAGTTCTCGTCAAACCCGATACGAAAACAGCTGCCTTTACGTTTGAACCGTCGGCTGCGACAATCGATCAAATCGAAAGTGCCGTTGATGAGCATGCTTCCGACTGGGTCGAGGCAGCGGAATCACAGGATACTTCGTCCTTCACACTCGTCGATGACGCGGCGTATCTGGCAAAACAGGAGAAGAACTATCAGTCCTGGAGCCGGAGCGGCAAGAGCTGGTACGGCGAAGTCTTGAACACATCGGTCGACCGTACTTCGGCGACGTTCGTCGACTACGGAGGGGAGACCGGGATCGAGATTTTAGCGACGACGTACATCCGCGGAGAACTTGCGACCGACGGCAGTGAGTTCACGGGGGCATCGACATCGAAGTCTGTCTTCCGTTATCTCTTTACGTACAGTGAAATGAGTGAATCGTTCCGGATTCAACAGGCAGTCAACATTAAATGATAGTGGGGGTTATATGATGACAGAATGGCAAACGGTCAAAACACGTTTTCAAGGATTAAGCACACGCGAGCTACTCGATCAAGCAGAACAGGCACGACGGGAAAAGGGACGTCTCCTGTATGAAATGGGAGAGCGGCATTATATGAAACTGCGGAATGAAGGACATCGTCCGGAAATCGAATCGGTACTCGAGCAGGATATCCTGATCTACGGCGCGCTCTCACGCATCAACGAGATGGAAGTCGAAGCCGCACAAAAACAATGTGCGTCTTGCCGGACACCGCTCGAGCCGGGAGCGAAATTTTGCGGGAAATGCGGAACGTCCGTACCGCGTGAAACGGATGAAATGAAGACGCCCTGTGCGACATGTCATACACCGCAACGGCCGGAACAGGCGTTTTGTACGTGCTGCGGCTCTGAAATGAGGTCGCGTCTATGAAGTATTGTTCTACCTGCGGACGTGAGCATGCACCACATGAACAATATTGTACGGTGGACGGGACGGTGCTTGATCAGCAAGTCCGACCGGTCCGTTTTGAACAAGCCGCAGCCTTTTGTGTCGGCTGCGGTGAACAGCTGAATAAACAGGCCTCGTATTGTCCGAACTGCGGACATTCCCGCCTCGTCGCGGCGACGTCAGAAGGTTCGATTGCCGACCGGTTGCCCGGAATGGACGACCTCCGAAAGAAATTTAAAACACCGGACTGGGGAAATCAGGGTTCCTGGAAACAAACAGGACGCCAATTGTTATCGGGACATGATCTTTCGTTTCGAAATCCGAACCTTCTGGTCGGCGTGACGACCGCTTTGATGTTTTTAGCGGCGTTATTCGTCCTGTTATTCGTCGGTCTTGGTCTTGCGGACGGTAATCCACTTTTTGAATCGCTTGAGGAAGCTCAGCGTCAAATCGGAGCCGATTACAGTACATTCGGTTTACTGTTCTTCATCGCCTACCTTGTCCTGTCGGGTGTCGGACTGACGTCGAACGATGATTTGAAAGCGAAGCTCGCTTCTGAAATTACAGGCGGGGACTCAAGGTATTTTGGAGAAATTCAAAATGCAGCAACACATCTCGACTTTCATCTTTCTTCAGGACACGGCTTTTTATCACTGCCGGGTCTGTTGTTACTCATCGGCAGTGCCTGGTTGCTCGAGCGTGGAGGCGTGACCGGCGGGAAAGCCTTGTCGTGGAACGAACGGATTGAACGGGCGCTTGCCTTCGCTGTGACACTCGCGGTCCTGACACTGTTCATCGGACTCATTGCGACGGATTTTGGAATCTTTGACCTTCATTTAGTTAAAGGCATGATACAGACCTTCCTTCTTTCAGGAGCCGGCACATTGTTATTCCTGTGGCTGTTCCAAAAAGGATCGGCAGGATACGGACGGGTTGCACGGATTGGTGCCTTGGCGATGGTCAGCGTCTACGTGATCGCTCTGTTAATCAGTACAGTCGGGCAGATTGCATATATCAATCAATCGGACGAAGCGAATCAAAGCCGCTTTGCCGGTGTATCCCTCGATAACCCGGCGAGTGTTCTCCTGATGAGCGGTGCCTCACCATTTTATGCGTTATCACAGGCGGGACAAGTCGACATGACGATGACCGTTTTGACACAACAATATAAAATCGGAACCGCCTTGTATGGAGAAGACCGTTTAAGCGATGTGCAGGACTCGATCGCCGGTGCGATGGAAGCATCCAATCTGGATGTAGTTGGCGGTGTAATGGAGAATCAAATCGAAGAAGGACGGGCGCCGAATCTTAGTCCGAAAATCGAGCAATTCGATGAAACGCTCGACATCGGCGTCTTCGTCCGGATGGCGCAACTCGCGGATCTTGCTTCTTATGATGATTTGGAAGAGATGACGCAGACGAGTGTCGCGCCTTTCGGTATCGTTTTCTTACTCGTCATGTTCCTGTTTCATGGAATCATTTCGTTCCGCTGGATTCATACGATTCGCGAAACCACTGTCTATGCGGGAGCGTTTGCTGCCTGCAGCCTGTTGTTTGCTTACTTTACACAAACGGCATTAAACGTGACGTGGGATGAGGAAGTTATGATCGGGATTTCGGTATCCGCTTTGACGTTCTTTAACATCTTCCTGCTGTTCGTCTTCCCGTTTGCAGGTGCACTTGCCGGATACTTTTTCCGGTCGTTTAAAGGAACGAACCGGTGAGTGAAAAAACAATCGCAGGAGGTACAGGAATGGATCCATATGAACGGTTAGGCATATCACGAACATCGAGCGTAAAAGAACTGGAACAGGCCTATGCCGACAAACTCGCCGCACATCCGGAAGATTCGGAAGAACGGACCGAGATTGAACGGGCATATGTCGTCATCAAATATGAGAAAAAGCAAAAACAAAAGCGGAATAAACGTGGTGTCGGACTCGTCTTGTTGCTTGTTCTTCTCGGAGCCGGAGGCGGCGGATATTACTACTGGAGTCAAGATGAGCCGGCGACAAAAGCCGTAAAAGAGACGAAAAAAAGTACGTCCTTTGTCATCGGGGAAGAGACGAAAGTGGAAGAACCGAAGAAAAAGGCAGATTCTTCTGATGCTCCTAAAAAAGTGGATGTCTCAGAAGCCGACTACGAAGCCGTACGCGACATCGCAGGAATCTTTTTCCGGGAACTCGAAGATGCGTTGACTCAAAAAACGGTAAAAGGTCTGTCTGTCAGTACCAATCGTTACAACGAGAACTTCCAGTCGAGCTTAAACGATCTGAACACAGGCGGATACATTTTTGACGGGGGACTGACGATGGCTGACATTCCGGAAAGTGATATCGCTATCAAAGGCGATACGGCGACGGTGACGGCGACGGTCGAGTATTCGTCCCGCTCGTACCAACCGTATCTTCACGAGCGTCCGGACGGCAGTACGATCGTCTGGAAGCTCAGTCTCGTCAAGTCGGGAGGCGACTGGTTCGTCAGTGAACGATCCGTCGTGTCTGATTCAGCAGAAGGACGCGGGATGACAGTTCAAGAGTCGGTCAAAGACGATATCTTGCGTACGATTGAACAACATGCGATGCAGTGGGAAACAGCGTACGAGAACAAAGACGTCTCCGCATTTAGTCTGTACACGAATGCTGACTATCTAGCGAAACAAAAAGCATACTACGCGAATCTCGACAAAAAGGGGATTTACTGGGAAGGCGATTTCGACTCGCTTGAATATTCCCCGGCTTCCCTCCGTGTCAGTGAAGTGGCGACGGATTTGACGGCGAGTGTCGAAGCCCTGTCTTATTATAACGGCTCGTATTATCGCGATGAGGACGACTCATTGGTCGAAGAGGATCCGGGCGAAGATATTCCGTTCACGTACTATCTGAAATACGATTTGGATCAGGAACAATGGTTCATTACAGGCGCGAAAAAGCTGACTCGCTTCACTAAAGGAGATACGACTACGTATTGATAGGAAATCGGTCTTACTTGAAGTGTAACTTGTCAATGTCATTCAAAAACGGATGGTCGAGTAGACATAATCCGATTGCACAATAAAAATGTCCTTTCACCTCTGGCTAAAGAAGTGAAAGGACATTTTTCGTGTTACAACAGATGACTTGCGATCCGGACAAGATTGCGACCGGACCGTTTTGCCTGATACAAGGCTTTATCCGACAACTCCATCGAGTGTTGGACAGGAATATCCTGTTTTCCGGACGACAGACCAATCGATGTCGTGACATGGATCGAAGAGCCGTCGAGCAGACGGAACGTATGCTGTTCCACTTCAGAGCGAATCCGCTCGGCAATTTGCCACACCTGTTCAGTCGGCAGGTCCGTCAGAAGGACGGAGAACTCTTCGCCTCCCATCCGGGCGACGATGTCCGCCTGACGGGTATTCTGTTCGAGAATCATCGAAAATTGTTCGAGCACGGCATCGCCGTTTAAATGACCGTACCGGTCGTTGACTTGTTTGAACTGATCGAGGTCCAGTGTCAGCAGATGATAGACGCTCGCCTGTTTCGCCATGCGTTCCGCCTGAAGTTCCCAAGCATACCGATTCGGCAGACCGGTCAATGTGTCGCGTTCTGCCAAGTGCTGATAGGCGTTCAGTCGGACGAGACGACCTTGCCGCTCGCTCATCAAGTAGAGAAAAGAGAGCGTCGTGAATAGAACCGGCAGGAGCATCTGTTGAAGTGAATCGGTGAGTGACGTCCGCATACTTCCATCCACGTACCGCGCCATCGTCAGCAGGATCAGCAGACCGAACCCGTTTAACGTCAGGACATGGGCGAGGAGGGAGTGCTGAATCCGTCCCCGTACTTGAAACAAATCATATAAAAGCACAGCAATCAATGGAAGAAATGACAGGGGATGTGCGACCGCAATTAAATACGCCGACACAAAAGAGACGGCGATATAGGTCGGAACACGTGCTCCAACGAATACGAGTAAAACAAATGGCATATAAGCAAGCGGTTGAAGTGCACTCGTTCCGTAATCCAGTAAAAGAACACTGATTCCGCCAAATAAAATCCCGAGTCCGACATCACGCGACGTATTCGACTGACAGGTGCTCCCGTAATATATTTTCGTGAGCACGTAGATGGATGTGAAAACGGTGCAGAAAATCATAAATGATGTATAGAACATAATGTTGTCATCCAATCTATATAAATTCTTTCCTAAAATATATAGTTAAATTGTTAATGTGTCAAATATTGTATATCGGTATTTGACCTACTAGTTTTATGGGAAATCAGAAAAGCACAGGATCTCCTGAACTTCTCAGGAAAACCTGTGCTCTTTTTAAAGTTTATTCATTTCATACTCAGAAATAATGGAATTTAATGTGGAAATATGCAATTATGTTACAAGCAGGTTAAAATTTATTGTAATCAAGATCAGCGTTTGATTTCAAATGAAGGAACCCA
Source organism: Exiguobacterium sp. S22-S28 (assembly GCF_043359615.1). Lineage (NCBI taxonomy): Bacteria > Bacillati > Bacillota > Bacilli > Caryophanales > Exiguobacterium > Exiguobacterium sp. S22-S28. The sequence continues at coordinate 51,239 of NZ_JBHFFC010000036.1, forward strand.
TTTTTTTGTGCATATGCAGCACTTTTAGCGCCTTGCACCGAAGAAATCGTCAATGTCTTGATATCTTGTGTTTGACTTAATTTTTGAAGGTCAGTCATCCGGTCTTTTGACCATTGATCATTGGCGACGCTTGAGTAGTTGAAATTTTCCCACATGATGCCATCCACGTATGGATAGGTATGGTATTTCAACGTTCCAAATCCCCAGTTTTGAATCAATGAAAGTGCAGGATGTTTTACTTTAACGGATTTGAGGAATTTCGTCATGCCGACTTGCTGTTGTTCCAGAATCTGAGGTTGCCCTGAGTGTTCGTTATCAATGTTTCCTACTGTATCAAGGAAAACACCATCCAAACCCTTCACGACGATTTGCTTTTCGATTTCCTGCATCAAGACCGTTTGGTAGTGTGCCGATGTGATGTCTGTCAAATACGAATCCCATTCTGCATAGTGGATTCGTTGACCATCACGATGGAAAAAGTCTGATTCTTTCAGTTTGTTCATTAAGTCGACGTTCCAGTTGTCTGCTTCCATCGTGTTGATGTAGCCGTACACCTTCGTACCGTTCTTTTTGATTTCCTTGATTTGTGCCGGTGTGTAAAAAACAGGCTCGATGATCATGACATCGTATTGTTGCATTTTCTTGATTTTAGCTGCGGACGGTGCATCATAATACACTTTATACGTCTTTGCAGCGTCGAGCGGATTGTTCTGTTGCGCTTTGCCAGTAAGTGGTGTCATCAATAACACTCCTAATAAAAGAATGCACAAAAAAGACGTCACCTGTTTAAGTGAGATAATACCCATGTTAATAGCCTCCTGATTAATTATCAGAGAGCGGCTGCGGCATTGCAGACTGGCGATCGGTATCCGAAGATCGACGACCCATGTCTTTGCGCCCTTACCTTTCAGTAAGTTTGCCCTTCTCGATATTTAGTTGTAGTTACTTCCGATGCATTCACGAATCCGCTTTACCTAATCTAAAAGGAGTGATGAAACATGATTTATACCCAACATCGAAACTCGATAAAATGGATAGAAATGATCGTTAGTATTCTTATTATCGGTCTACTTGACTATATGTTTAGTCTTTCTATCTCAAAATGGATAATTGACCCGCTGATTTTTTATATTTTACTCTTTTCTCTTCGCTACGGACTGCTCGGTTCCTTTGTCAGCTTCCTTTTCACGCTCGGCTATCATCTATTATTTTTAGCTGTCGAGGGATCCGATATTCTTCTTTTTCTGTACGACCAACAAGAGTTGATGTGGATCGTCTTCCACTTCCTCGTTGCCGTCACAGCTGGTATGTTCAGCACCTCGTTCCAAGAACGTTATCTGTCGCTTCGACTCCGTCAGGAAGAGGTCACGGAGGAAAATACACGTTTGCTTGAGACGCTCGAAGCTCTGCGTCTTGCGCAGGACACGATGCAAAAAAAATTACTGGATTCGAACCATACGTTAACGAAAATCTATAAAATCGGTACGGACTTGGATCAGTCCGTCGCCGATATCGTACGGGACAAACTCGTCAGTACCTTTGAGCAATCGTTCAAAGCCAAGCATCTCGCGATCTACCATGTCGATGCTTCACGCCGGACATTACGTCTTCACGTCCGGTTCGGCGACAAGGAAAAATTGCCGCAGACGTTGTTCATTGATCCGGAAAGTAACATCTATCAACGCATGTTCAAACAAAAAGCCATTGCCATCCGGACAGCAGATGAATTTGATGTGCCGCTGTTGATCGCTCCGATCCAATACGATGGAAAAATCCAAGAAGTGCTGGTCGTGCAGGAAATTGACTTTAACCGTTTGACGACATACGAGATGAACGTCATGCAATTGATTTTAGACTGGACCGGCTCACGGATTGAAAAAGCGATGTTGATGGAATGGAACGAAACACGTCATGAATTGATCGAAGGAACGCATATCTATCAGTTGCATCACTTTAATGAGAAGATTCAATATCAGGAATATCGTCTGCAACATTACGGTCAGCCGTACAGTATGATCCAGATGCCGGTCGCTGATGTCCCATTATCTCTGATCGAGATGGAATTGATCCTCCGTCAATCGATGCGGGAAATCGATTTGATTGGATTTGATGAGGAAACACGTACGCTTCACTTCTTATTACCCGGAACACCGGAAGAATACGCGCAACGGTTTAAAGAACGGATCCGGGACGTCTTTCTTCGTAAAGGAGGAATTTCGTAATGAGCTCGGTTCTCATCGCCTTATTTTTTCTCATTCACCTGATTGTCGTCTATTTGATTTACCGTGTGCTTCGTCTTCGTCTGTCGGATGAACAGAAAGGTGTATTGACGTTTATCTGTCTAATCAGCGTCTTTCTTCCATTGATTGGTGAACTATTCAGTGTCGTCGCTCTTTTGCTTGCACGACGTTACGCATCGTCCCAGACACTGCTTGATTATGATGATTATGTACAATTTAATGTCATCAATTTAGAAGGCGTTCAACAACAAGCTACGGAAAGCATGGAGATGATTCCGATCGCAGAAGCAATGGAGATGGATGCGGCGAAACGAAAACAGTCGATCGTTCACTTGACGACAACGACTTTGACGGATGCCGGAAAGTACATTCAAGTTGGGCTTGATCATACCGATTCCGAAACAGTCCACTATGCGGCGACGGTTCGAAATACCTTATTTGACCGGTACGAAGCAGCCGTCCGGCAAAAGGAAGAACAACTGGATCCATTCCATGTCGAAACGTATTACCAGTTCATCGCGGCATGTGAGACGTTTTTAGAAAGCGGATTGCTGGATGACGGAGGAAAAAAACGGCTGAACCTGCGCTTGGCGGGGGGACTTGAACAAATGAGTGTCCTGTATTCAGCCGACCCGGAATATTTGCAGACATCCGGCAGGCTGGCACTGCGTGAAGGCGACGTGCCACGCGCTGTCCGGCACTTTTCATCGTTTATCGAACAGTATCCGGAGTTACCGGACGGCTATTTGACGTTGATCGAGTACCACTTCACACAAGGGGATTGGAGTGAAATTCGACCGATCCTGCATCAATTACGGGCACATGTGCCGGAAGAAAAGATTCCGGAAGAAAAACGATTTATTTTGGAACGGCTGGAAGGGGGAGCACAATGAAAAAAAACATATACGGATACCTCATCGTGCTGTTTGCCATTTTACTGGCTGCGATCGGTGTCGTTCAGTTTTTGCGTCTGGATTACGGACATCGTCTGATTCCGACAGAAAAAACGGCAACCAAGGAATTTAAGACCGAACAGGGAAGCGGGGAAAAACTGATGGGAGAGCAGATGCGCGTCTACATTCATCAAGATGACAGCGTGCTATCCAAAGGTGCGATCCAAAACGTTTCCTATGCCTTGAAATATGCGAAGATTCCTTATGAGAATGTCTCAACAAAGGCCTTATCCACCATCAAACCGTCGGAACGCACCGTGTTGATTCTGGCAGGTGAACATACGGCGGACTGGCCGTATGAAAAAATTCGTGACTTTGTCGATCAAGGCGGTAAGTTATACATCGCCGGTCGCTTCGCCGATCAAAAATGGGCGGACTTGGTTGGCGTCGAGAAATTCGGCTCATTCATCGATAATGTAAAAGGATTGAAGTTCGAAGAAGAGCTTTTCCCGGGATACATTGACTTATCAACATCGTCGAACCTGTTTGTTCACAGTATCATCGATGTCCAGTTGAAAAAGACAGCCGATGTCAAAATCACAGCCGGAAAGCATCCGATTTTATGGACCACCCCGTACGGAAAAGGAAATGTTCTGTTTTGGAATACGGCATCTTTACTCGATGAAAGCTCCCGCGGTATGCTGCTCCAATCGCTGTCACTCATGTTCCCGTCGTTCGTCAGCCAACAGGTCGGCGTTAAAGTCGCCCACTTGGATGACTTCCCGGCACCGGTTCCGGAAGCTTCGAGTTCGGCCATTCAAAAAAACTATGACATGACGATCAAAGATTTCTTCGAGGACGTCTGGTGGCGGGATATGAAACGTGTCGGAGAAGAACAGGATGTCATCTACACCGGATTTTTGATCGGCAGTTATAAAGACACGACAGAAGATTCGACAGAACAACTGATTGAAAACTTACGGTTCCCGATGCTGAATTTCGGACGCGGCTTATTGAAAGCCGGCGGAGAAATCGGACTCCACGGATTTAATCACCAGCCGCTGATCATGGCGGACGAAACGATGAGCCCGGATCTCGGTTATATGAAGTGGAAGGACGAAAAAGAAGTCAAGAGTGCGATCAAACGTGCGATTGCGGCTCATGATTATTTCTTCCCGAAAGAGAAAATCCGCAGTTACGTCCCGCCTTCGAACATCATCAGCAAGTCGGGCTTGTCGATTTTAAACGAATCGTTCCCGGATGGTTTGATCGTCGCTTCCCTCTACATGGGTGATGCTTCAAAAGGAAGTTACATTCAGGAGTTCGGACCCGATCCGGCGCATCAAAATCTTTATAACTTCCCGCGGATTTCAAGCGGCTACAATGAATCAAAAGAAGACGCCTTTGTTCTTGCCGATGCTGTCGCGAACTTCGGCATCGTCTCTCACTTCCTCCACCCGGATGATGTGCTCGACGAGAACCGTTCAAAAGGAAAAGGCTGGCCGACGATGGAAAAATCACTTGAAACGATGTTCAAGACCGTCCGTCAAACGTATCCGTTCCTCGACAGCATGACGCAATACGAAGCGTATCAAAAGTACGTGCTGTATCAGAAATCAGAGATTGACGTCAGCTACACGAAAGATACGATTGAGATCAACGGTCAGAATATGCTGACACCTTCGAAAATGCTGGTTCGTGTCCAACAGGGAAAACTCGAAACCGGTGACTTCCCGTACGGAACGGTTCGGGCATTTGGAAAAAGCGGCACGTTGTATGAAGTCGAATTGAAGCAGGCACGTGTCAGTCTGCCGATCAAGGAGGCCCTCTTATGAAAATCGGTTTAGTCCTTGAAGGAAGTTATCCGTATGTCAGCGGGGGCGTAGCGAGCTGGGCTCACATGCTGATTGAACAAATGTCAGACCATCAATTTGAACTCGTCACGATCACACCCGGACCACTGACGGAAAAAGACTACAAATATAAGCTTCCGGCAAATGTCACGGGCGTCACGAACTTGGCGTTAAATCAAAAGTACGATCGACCTGCACCGAAACAAGAGTTATCCAAAGAGCAGGAAACATTGATTCAGGAGTGGATGCGGTTCCAGGAAGTCGAGACACCCGTCTTTCCGATTTTTGAACAGGCGGTCGGGACGTCAGAACACTTTTTCTCGAGCCGGCTCTTTTTTGAACTCGTTAAAAAAAGTTACCGGGAAGAACAACAGACCGGTTCGTTCATCGACTATTTATGGATGTGGCGCAGCATGTACTCGCCGGTTCTTGAATTACTGCAGGCCGAGATGCCACAAGTAGATCTGGTCCATTCTGCCTCGACGGGGTATGCGGGACTGGTCGCGACGGCGATGCGGCAACGTCAGGACATTCCGTTCTTATTGACCGAACACGGGATCTATTCGCGGGAACGCGAGGAAGAACTGTTGCAAGCGACATGGATTCCAGTCGAATACCGTTCTTACTGGATCCGCTTTTTCCACCATTTGTCGCGCGAAGCGTACCGGGGAGCTCATGATGTCATCACGCTGTTTGATCGAAACAGTGAACTGCAGGAAGAGCTCGGGGCACGTCCTGAGAAGCTGCGAATCATTCCAAATGGGATCGATGCAACGGGACTGGGCGCGTTAGAAAGAACAGAACCGGGTGATGTTCTCCGGATCGGTGCCATCGTCCGCGTCGTGCCGATCAAGGACATCAAGACGATGATCCATGCGGCTAAGATTCTGCAGGAGATGCGGATTCCATTTGAACTCACCATCATGGGACCACTCGAAGAGGACGAAGAATATGCGGAAGAATGCACGACGTTGATTCAGCAATTCGGATTGGAAAAAGAAGTGTTTCTCGTCGGGAAAGTCGATATCCGTGCGTATTTACCACGATTCGACGTCTGCCTGTTGACGAGTATCTCAGAAGGTCAGCCGCTTGCTGTACTGGAAGGTATGGCGGCCGGTGTTCCATGGATTGTAACCGACGTCGGCGCCTGCTCCGAACTGATCAATGGTCGGGCAGATGACCCGTACGGACCGGCTGGATTCGTCGTGCCGCCCGTCAACCCACGGCGGATTGCGGATCGGTGTGCCTGGATGTACAACCAGCGGGACGAAGCTAAAAAACTCGGCGACAACGGTCGTCAGCGCGCCTTGTCCTATTACCAGACAAACCGCTTCATTTCGGAGTATCGGGCGTTGTATGAAGAAAGGAGTCTGACTTATGGCGGGCATCGGATTTAAACTACAAAAGTTATTTCAAGAAGATTATTTTTCCTCCCGTTTGAAGGCCTATGCGTTCGCGGGACTCGTTACGTCAGGTCCTTGGCTGATTGTCATCACGACGATCGCCTTGACTCAATTTTTGACGACGTATCTTTCGATTGCCTCCTTTGAAGAACGGACGACGTTTAATTTAACGGTTTCGTACAGCTTCATTTTTTCACAGGTCATTCTCGGCATTCAGCAATTAGTCGTGACCCGCTATTTAGCCGATTGTTTTTATGAACAACGTTATGAAGATATTTTTCCGACCTTTTTAGGCATGACGAAAGTGACGTTGACGATTGCGGGACTGCTTTATTTACTGTTCCTCAGTTTTTCCAAGCTTCCGTTTTTATTAAACGTATTGATTTTAATTTTGTTCATCACGATTAATTTGATTTGGGTGCATTTTTTATTTTTAAGTGCAGCGAAGTTTTATCAAGCGGTCGCCTACAGCTTTTTGATTGGTGCTGTCATATCGATTGGCTCGGTGTTTGTGATTGACCGTTTCTTCCTTGACTACCTGACGGCTCCGTTCGCGACGAGTACGGCGTTGACGGCAGGATTTACGCTCGGTATGGTCGTGACGTTATTCGGATTATTTACATCGATGCTGCTGACGTTTCCCGATCGCGGAACACACGATCAGTTTTCCTACTTCAGTTATTTTGACCGCTATCCGGCTTTGTTTTGGACAAGCTTTTTATACAATATCGGGGTATGGATCGGGAACTGGGTCATCTGGTTTTCGGAAGGCGGGGCGACCCACCTCGGAACGTTCCGGTATCATCCGGTTTACGATACGGCGATTTTCCTGTCGTATTTGACCGTGATTCCGACCATGACGATTTTCGTCATCTCGGTGGAAACCCGTTTTTATGAACGATACCGGGTATTCTATGGGTATGCCAATGAAGGCGGAACGTTGCAACAAGTCGAAAAAGCGAAAACGGCGATGTTGCTTGTCTTAAAGCAGGAACTACAACGACTGTTCCGAAATCAAGGATTGTTTACCTTATTCGTTCTGGTCTTTGCCTCGACATTACTCGGCTATTTGGAGCTGTCGCGCGACACAATCAGTATCTTTCAAATGACGACGGTCGGTGCTTTTTCCAATGCGATGGTTCTCGTCTTGACCTTGTTGCTGCTTTACTTTGAGGATCAGCGGGGAGCGGCTGTGACGTCCATCTTATTTTTCCTCTTGAATGGTGTCTTTGCCTTCATTATCGCTCCGTTTGGTTATGAAGGATTTGGCTTAAGCTTTGCGTTAGGCTCAACGATGACATTTGCGTATGCGTTGATTCGATTAATTCAATTTGTATCGGAAATTGATTATCATACGTTTTGCCGGATCGAGCGTGCACCTAAAAGTAATCGCTTTACCCGGGTCGGAGAACGTTTGAACCGGATTGGTGCGTGACAGACAAAAACCCGAAGTATTTCCCTTTTGAGGGAAAGCCTTCGGGTTTTTTTGGCGTCCTTAACGCGAACGATAACCGTCCGGGTTTTGTGATTGCCAACGCCACGCATCTTTACACATATCATATAACGTTTTTTCGGCTTTCCAGCCCAGTGTCTGTTCCGCTTTTGAAGCATCGGCGTAGCACGTCGCGACGTCTCCTGGACGCCGTTCCGCGAATTGACGGTCGATTGTCATATTGGTGGCTTCCTCGAACGTCGCGACGAGTTCGAGAACACTTGTCCCTTGTCCGGTTCCGAGATTAAACGCCTCGATACCGGCATGCCGATGCTCGAGTGCCTTAACGTGACCTTTCGCCAAATCGACGACGTGGATGTAGTCCCGGACGCCGGTTCCGTCATCTGTCCCGTAATCATTGCCGAAAATTTGAAGGGTATCCAGTTTACCGGCAGCGACTTGCGTGACATACGGCATGAGATTGTTCGGAATGCCATTTGGATCTTCGCCGATCCAGCCGCTCGTATCTGCACCAATCGGATTAAAGTAACGAAGCAGGGAAATATCCCACGCAGCATCTGCCGCCGCGATGTCTTCGAGAATTTGTTCGATCATCAATTTCGTCGTCCCGTACGGATTCGTCGTCGAACGGGGAGCGGACTCATCGATTGGCGTGACTTCCGGAATGCCGTAGACCGTAGCCGATGAACTGAAGACCAGTTTTTTGACGTCATGTCGTGCCATTGTCTCGAATAGGACGAGTGAGCTGATCAGGTTATTTTGATAGTAGGTGAGGGGTTGGGCGACAGACTCGCCGACCGCCTTCAATCCGGCGAAGTGAATGACAGCGTCAATCGGATGGGCCGAAAAAATCTCTTCGAGCCGCGCTTCGTTTCGGACATCGACTTCATAAAACGTCAAAGACCGTTCTGCCAATTGTTCGATTCGGGTAACGGCACTTTTATGACTGTTGCTCAAGTTGTCGACGATGATGACATCGTGTCCTTCCCGCAAAAGCTCAAGACACGTGTGACTGCCGATGTAGCCTGCTCCGCCTGTAACTAAAATATTCATATTACACTCTCCATTTCGGTACCATTATTTACAATATCATAGCATGGAATGGGAGAAGAAAAGAAGTCAAGGAACTCTTTGGGCAATAATTGAAAATATACATTAAATGAATGTTTTCAAAGAGACAAGGGTATGTGTAAGGGGAGTCGGATAAAAAATGATAATGATGGAGGCTGAAAAAATGGAGCAACTGAATGGTTTTCCAACATCATATTGGCGTACTTCGCTTGAACCTTCGACCTATCCGAGACTTGAAACGAATTTGACGAGTGATGTTGTCATCATCGGGGCTGGTATCGCCGGGCTCGTCACGGCTGTTCAACTGATTGAACGGGGATATGACGTGACGATGATCGAGGCTGACCAGATCGCAAGCGGAACGACCGGTTATACGACGGCGAAAGTTTCCTCTCAACACGGTTTGATTTACGACGAATTGATTCGTATGTTCGGCGAGGAGAAAGCACGGTTGTATCATGAAGCGAACGAAGAAGCGATCCATTTTCTGCGCGATCAGACGACGCGCCTTGCCATCGATTGTGAACTAGAAGATCAGGATGCGTATCTGTACGTCGCGTCCAGTGGACCGAAACACAAGCAACTGATAAAAGAAGGGGACGCCTACAGCCGGATCGGTATCAACGGTGGTGATGCGACGCAAGAAGTCAAAGACAGATTGCCATATCCCGTCGAACAAGCGCTTGTCATCCGCAATCAAGCCCAGTTCCATCCTGTCAAATACTTACTAGGTCTCGCACGTCACTTTACGGAACAAGGCGGGAAGCTGTACGAACAGACACGTGCGACGTCTGTCGAATCGAAACGGACACCAACCGTGTTGCTTGAATCCGGTCACCAAATCGAGGCACAAAAAGTGATCGTCGCGACACACTTTCCGTTCAATGACTTCAAAGGACTCTATTTCTCGAAACTTGAAGTGCATCGCTCGTATATCGTGTCGGGATTTGTTCCGGAAGATTTCCCGGACGGCATGTTCATGAGTGCCGATCAGCCGAGCCGGTCGCTTCGGCATACGCATACAGCGGACGGAAAACGACTTGGACTGTTTGGCGGAGAGAATCATCTGTCCGGTCATCAGACGGATACGAAAGCGAACTATCAAGCATTAGCTGACTTTGCGGAAGCAGAGTTTCGTGTCACGCAAGTGGAACAATTCTGGTCTGCTCAGGATTTGATTTCACTCGATAAATTACCGTATATCGGACAGATGACGGATAACGATCCAAACATCTTGGTTGCGACCGGATTCGCTAAATGGGGGATGACAAACGGGATTGCAGCCGGTCTGCTCTTATCCGATTTATTGACGGGCATACCCAATCGATTCCGGGGGTTGTTTGACCCGAATCGGTCAAAGCTGCATAGACAGGACGTAAAACAATTCGCGAAGAACAATGCCGACGTCGCGATTGAATTGTTAAAAGGAAAAGTGAGCCGAACAAGCCGATCGGCGGACGACCTTAGCATCGATGAAGGAGGACTCGTCCGGTATGGCGGTAAAACGGTCGGCGGGTATCGGGATTTGTCCGGCGAACTTCATCTTGTCAAGACGACGTGTACACATATGGGTTGCGACGTGAAATGGAACAACGGGGAACGCTCGTGGGATTGTCCGTGTCACGGCTCCCGGTTTGACTATGAAGGAAATGTACTGGAAGGACCGGCGGTGAAACCGTTGAAAAAATGGAATGAATGAGAAAACGTCCCTACATTTTTTGTGTGGGGACGTTTCTATTTACTTATTGAAAAACGCTTTTCGGGACGAAGATTTCCGGTTGTCCTGTCGAATAAGGAGCGATTTCATACGATTGGAAGATGACTTTGATGCCGTCTTTCATCATCAGATACTCGGTATTTTTAGATACGTCAACGTCGCTCAAGCGGTCAACAAAATAATTCTTGTTATTCTTAAGTTTGTCGTAGATGTATTTCTCTACTTTCTTCATTTGTGTCGAAGTTTTTAACACGCCGGTAATCGGCACTTCTTTTCCGGTTTTGAGTGAATAGTTGACACCGTATTTGACACCCAGTCCATGTGCGCCGCCTGTGTAGGCGTAGTCAGACAAGGTGAATGTCAAATAAGCAGAGTTATTTCCGGACACTTTGTAAGATGTGCTGTATGTATAGTTGCACATCGCCGGATATTTTTTACAAGAAGCAGGGTCTGTCTCTTCTTTTTGCAAAGCTTCTACCTCTAAATAATTTTGATAGGCAAATTTTGAGAAGTCCGTCAAATCAGCATTAATGGTTTTTCGAACGCTCGTCGATGGACCTTTCGTGACGTATGGATACTTTAAGGCTTTTTTGTTATTGGCATACTTCGTGATGACCGTCGGTTTCGTCGCCGCATCGACCGAGAAGGTAGTCGGTACAAGCAGTGTTGCAGAGAGGATAGGGATGAGCCAAGCTTTTTTCAAGTACATTCACTCCTTAATGAATAAGTTAATCTTATTATACGTGATACCACTTGGTATGTAAGTATTTACCTTAATATTCTTGTTATTCGTAATAGGATATTTTTAAGTCCAAATGACCTTCATTATTTAGACTGATATCAGAATTTAATATTCAATTCATTTTTTTATGTGCTATAATTACCTGGTATTAAAAATATTCAAGCGTTTAACTATATCGGTCGGGTCGATCTTCATGTGGATGTTACGAATTCACCGTCACGAACGCCGTTTACAGGTTTTATATCAAGTTCATTTCATAGTAGCGTCGTGAACGCTGTACGAATTCGAGGAGGAAGCAACACATGAGTAAAGAAAAAATCGCCCAGCTCCGCAAGCACGTTTCGCCTTTTGAGAAGGCAGACGTCAAATCCAGCGTCCGGCAGATGATCAATACGATCTTGCCGTTTCTCGTCGCTTGGTTCCTGGCTTATCAAGCCTTACAGATTTCGGTCTGGCTTGCCATCCCGCTTGCGATCGTCGCAGCCGGTTTCGTCGTCCGGATGTTCATCATCTTCCATGACTGTACACACGGGTCATTCTTTAAAAACAAAAAAGCCAATGCCATCGTCGGAACGATCACAGGCATCCTGACGTTGTTCCCATATGAAAAGTGGAAACGTGAGCACTCAATCCACCATGCATCAAGCGGGAACTTGGACAAACGCGGTGTCGGTGATATTTGGGTCATGACGATTGAAGAATATGTCGAAGCCTCAAAATGGACACGTCTGAAATACCGTCTCTACCGGAATCCGCTCGTCATGTTTGGTCTTGGACCACTCTTGTTGATTCTTGTCGTCAGCCGCTTTAACCGGAAAGATGCCCGTAAGAAAGAACGCATCAATACGCATGTCATCAATGCCTCGTTGATCGTTCTGTATGCCATCATGATTTACTTCATCGGTTGGCAGGCCTTCCTGATCATTCAAGGAACGACGATGTTCACGGCAGGCGTACTCGGCATTTGGTTGTTCTACGTCCAGCATACGTTTGAAGACTCGTACTTCGAGGATGAAAGCGAATGGGATTACGTCAAGGCCGCAATCGAAGGCAGCTCGTATTACGAATTGCCGAAAGTTTTACAGTGGGTGACGGGGAACATCGGTTTCCACCACGTGCACCACTTAAGCCCACGTGTACCGAACTACAACTTAGAAAAAGCCCATACAGCAACACCACCGCTTCAAAAAGCGACGACGATCGGCCTGTTCTCAAGTCTGAAGTCGCTTCGTTATAAGCTGTATGACGCTAAAAATAAAACGTTCGTGACGTTCGGTGAAATCAAGCATCTCTTGCGTGAACCGAAAACATCTGTCATGTAATCCATCTTGCCTTGCTTCCGATAATGGAAGTAAGGTTTTTCTTTTGTGCTGAACACGTCTCAATCAATATTTCACGATAAAGTCATTGGCATTCGAAGGGGCTTTCGGTATGATGGGGATGGAGACGGAAACTGTAAAAATATCCTATTTGATGATGTTTTTAAAAAATCAATGGGTGGTTTATGAAATATGCAGAGGGGGTGAAGGGATGGAAAAGGAAATGCAGCCGATGGAGCTAGAGACAAAACGGAGTTTACGAAAAGAACGGATGTATTTCGTCCTCCTTTTGATCAGTACGATTCTGACGGGATGTACTTTGATTGTCGGGGCGATTGCACTCGGGAAAGCAGCTGTAGTGATTTTGTCTATCGTTCTTGTCCTCCTCTTGATCATCTGGGTCAAGCACTGGGTGCGGGTGATGACGATTCGTGATACTGGTGTACTTTTAGGGAGTACACAATACCCAAACGAATACGAAGCGATTCGGCGATATGCTGAACAGGTTGGACTATGGAAAATGCCTGAGGTGTTCGTCACACGGCATCCACACATGAAAAGTCCCGCGACCATCGGATTGTTCCAAAAGTATCTGCTTGTCCTGCCTTCACCCGACTTAACGGATTCAGCCACACGATTTGAAGTCATCCGGGAACTGGTCCGATTACGGCACAATCATGAGGAGAAAAAGTTGTTATTGCTTCTTGGAAGCTGGATTCCGTTCCTGCGTGCTGCTTATCTGAGAGCATGTGTGGAGACGGCAGATCGATTGGCACTGGCTCAATTGGAAGAAGCGGAACGGGTCCCGGCGCTTATCCAATCGATTGTTGGTCCTGTGATATGGACGCGCCTCCAACTGGATCAGTACATAGAAGAAAAAATCCGTCCTGTTTCCATCGGTTCGTCGATCAGCCATTTGTTCCGGCATCAGCCATCCGTTGCCCGGCGTTTAGAGACGGCGGGACGACCCGTGACTTCTTTGAAGAAAACGCAGCGGACTGCCCAGATAGTGGTCGTATTTGCCGGGGTGATCGTCGCGACGGGTATATTGGTTCTCGTGAACAAGGTGGAGATTTGGAGCACGCTCGGAAGTTGGTCGATGCCGACTGAACAAACCAGCAGTTCGCAAGAGGATTTAGATGAAACTGAGCTGATGGCAGCCATTCAAAAAGGAACCTTAGATGAGATCAATCAACTGATTCCGACGAGTGACATCGAAGCGGTAGATGCGGACGGAGATACAGCATTGCATTACCTCGGTTACCGTAAGTCGAGTGAAGGGTTGGAGGATGTCTTCAAGAAGCTGCTTGCCGCAGGGGCAGATGAAGATGCCGTCAATACATTTGGAGAGCGGCCGTTCATTACTGCCGTCTACAGCAACAATAAGGAACTTGTGGAACTGTATTTAAAACACGGCGAAGCAATCAATCAGCAAGATGATGAAAAATATACACCGTTACACCATGCTGTGGAAGGGGAAGGCAAGCAGACCGTCAAGCTTTTGCTCGACGAGGGAGCAGATCCTGCGCTGAAAAACGCCGACGGCTATACACCACTCATGATGGCGCAAGAGTACGAGCTGGATGATATTATCGCCCTTCTGAAACAATATCAAACACAGACGTTATGAAAAAAGACGATTTCCCATCTCCGGGAAATCGTCTGTTCGTTTCGTGAATTAGTTTGGTGCTTTAGCTGTATCGATGATCCGACCTTCGATCTTGTAATCGAGGGTTTTCTTTTCGATTGCATAGTCACGTAGGTTCTCCCAGTCAGATAAACCGAGATCCGTTACGCGACCTTCATCATAGGCTGTCTTAAATGGTGTGAGACCATCTGATCCTTTAGCAGTGAATGCGTTGGTCGCGACGACGTATGTCTTCGCCGGGTCGACTGCTGTAAATGTTCCATCTGCGCCAATCTCGATTTTCGTCACACGTTGTCCCGCTGCTTTTGATCCGTCATAGGTCAGCTTCATGCCGGACACTTGGAGGAATCCGCCGTTTTCAAGCGGTGCGAGTCCAACACTGATTTCAAAGAGATCTTTCAACTGAGCACCTGTCATCTTGACAGTAGCGAGTGTATTTCCGAATGGGAGAGTCGTCAGGATTTCGCCTGCTGTCAATGGACCGGCATTGATTGCAGCCCGAATTCCACCACTGTTTTGAACCGCGATGACTGTTTCCGGATTTACTTTCTTCGCTTTATCGAGCATCGCATCCGTGATCAAGTTTCCGAGTGCCGTCTCGCTGTTTCGTACACTGACGGTGTTTGTAGGGCTAGTTCGGAGATTGACCAACTCATTGACGACAGTTGCCCCAACTTCTTGATTCTTGATGGCAGCAATTTTATCTGCGTATGGTTTCAGGATTTCTGCTGCTTTTGCGTCTGCTGCAAGCGCTTTGACAGGAATCAGCGAACCGTCGTACGACTTGATCTTCCCTTTGTAATCAAACGTGACGTTGACGTCACCGAGGAAGTCGCTGTACTGGAACGCCTGAGCGATGATTGTCGCTTCTTTTTTCTTCGTTTCTTCGTCTGCTGGGACATAGACCGGTTTATCTAACTGACTGTGCGTATGTCCTCCGATGATAACATCGATGCCATCGACGTTACGTGCGAGCAACTGATCGTTGTCGACTGCCGGATTGTCATCATAACCGATATGTGTCAAAGCAACGATTTTGTTGACACCGCGTTTTTTGAATTTATCAACAGTTGCTTGTGCACTCTTGATGTAGTTTGAGAACGTTACGCTTCCTGGGCTTGAGATGTCTTTTGTTTCTTCCGTCGTTAAACCAAAGAAGCCGACTTCCTCACCGTTGATTTCTTTAATGATTCCTTGGTAAATATGACCTTCATCAGGTCCTGATGTAATCGTATTTTTTTGGTAGCCGTTGAACAACGGATTTTTGCTGAAGTTGACGTTAGCTGTGATGAACGGGAACTGGGCTCCGGCGACGAAAGCTTGAAGGGCAGCACCTTGATCCTGTTCGCCCAAGTCAAATTCATGGTTACCGAATGTCATCATGTCATATTTCATGTAATTCATCAGTTCAAGATCGGCCTGTCCTTTGAATTCATTGAAATAAAGTGAACCGGAGAAGACGTCTCCTGCGTCAAGAAGGAGACTCGGCGTACCTTCTGTACGATATGCGGCACGACGCTCTTTGATCGCTGTGGCCCGTTTTGGTGCATTGTCGAGTGAGGCATGTGTATCATTTGTGTGAAGCAAAGCAAGACTAAAGTCATTTTTTTTCACATCACGGATGTTGATTTTCGCTTTTTTTGTAACGGTTTTTCCTTTATGTGTTACACTTCCTACAGCATAAACCGTTCCTGATTCTGAGGTGTCGACTTTCGACCATGTGACAGTCTTGTCGTAGGCTTTACCGTTCGCATACAGAACTGCTAATTTTTTAGGTAAAACCGGTTTTTGATCGACGAAAATCGTTTGTTCAGGTACAGATTCGATGATTTTGATGACGTAGTTTTCGATATGAATCTTAATTTCGATCGGTAATTTCTTTTTACCATATGTTCCTTTTACGGTTTGGTACGCATTGAAGACGTGTTTGTTATACGCTTTCCAAGTAATCGCTTCCCCTTTGTATGTAGCTGGTAACTTGACCGGGGCACCTTTCGTGAAGACCAGTGATTTGAGCTTAACCGTCTTGACTTTGACATGTGTTGCAGCGGATACGGTAGTCTGCGCAACCGGCACGATTGCCGATGTCGTCAGGGCGACAGCGACAGCTGCCGCATAAAGCGGTTTTGATTTGTACATACGTAAAAATCCTCCTTCAAAGTAGGTGTATGAATACAAGGTCCGGGACGATAACTGACCTCTTCTTCTACTATACGTGTTCAAATGATCAAACAGCGGTTATTTTTTTGTAAAAACCATAAAGGTTTTGCGAAAAACAAATAAAAAACAAAAAAAGATAACGCTTTCATTATAGGCGCTGGTGTGAAAAAATGAAAGAACGATTCCGTTTACACAAAGAAAAATATATTTGGAAAAGGAGACCTTAGACCATGAGGGAATCCGTGAAAGGCGCGCTTTTATTAGGGATTATCGGGATCATCGCGCTTCTGTTGATCTGGGGATTATCGTCTCCACCGACTACAATTGAATCTCCTCTGTTCATTCTATTTTGAATCAACTTTAATAGACGTATCTTACGCTATGAAAGTTGCTTTTTTCTGTGATGAGAAAGAGGCGGTTTTGTTTCGGTTTGACTAATCCATTGACACGTTTTTTAACGATGGCTAGAATTGATTAAGTGTATGACCTCACATATCTGTTTGATTATGAGGAAGAAACGTGTGTTTTAAAGAGAAAGGAGGAGTTAACCAACATGCAGGCAGTCTGCCTGTCTGCGGATCATTCGTTTGAAGAATCGCGAATGACAATCCGTCGTTTATTTAACTGAAGATAAAACTGAATTAAAATACATGTACCTTTACAGATCGGAAGGAAATTAATTATGTGGAAAGAAATGAAAAGCATCATCCGCGAACAGGTGGAGAATTTTCCGCTGATTCGTCGACTTGCACGTTATGAAATCAAATCGGCGCATGCGGAGCAACGGCTTGGACTTTTATGGGAGCTTCTGAATCCGGGCTTACAAATCTTCATCTATTGGTTTGTTTTTGGTGTTGGCTTAAGAGGAAACAAAAATGTGGATGGCAATATTCCATTCATTGTGTGGATGCTTTGCGGTATCGTAGTCTGGTTCTTCATCAATGATGCACTGTTGCGCGGGTCCAATTCGATCAACAATCGGTTGGCCATGGTCACGAAGATGCGTTTCCCCATGAGTGCGATTCCGTCTTATGTGATTTTGTCGCGGATGTACCAACATTTTGCGATGCTTCTGATTGTTTTCGTTGTGGTTCTGGCAAACGGGATTCCGCTTACGTGGAAACTGCTCCAGTTGCCTTATTATATGGCAGCCACTTATATTTTTGTCTATGCCTTTTCTCTTTGTTTTTCGACATTGATTACGCTCGTCAAAGACATCCAGTTATTTTTACAATCGATGATGCGGATGCTTTTTTATCTGACACCGATTTTATGGAACATTGAACGTTTCCCGGCTGAACTGCACGGTATTTTACGTCTGAATCCAATCTTTTACTTGGTGGAAGGATATCGGGCAAGCTTACTCGGTGGCGCCTGGTTTTTCCAAGAATGGCCGACCGGACTTTATTTCTGGAGCGTGACACTGCTCTTATTCACAGCCGGAACATTTTTACACATCAAGTTCCGCAAATCATTTACTGAGCTTGTTTGAGGAAGGAAAACGCTATGTCTATGATAAAACTCGACCATGTCACGAAACGATTTGATATGGTGAAGACGACAAAAGAAAAATTTAAGCTGTTGTTTAAAAATAAAAGTAAAGACGTCAAGACATTCACGGCACTGCGGGATGTCTCCCTTGAAATCGGCTCCGGTGAAGTGGTCGGTCTTGTCGGGATCAACGGCTCCGGGAAGTCGACCTTGTCGAACTTGATCTCCGGTATTATCTACGCCAATGAAGGCGAAGTGGAGATCAATGGAGAAGTCGCGATCATCGCAGTCTCACAAGGATTAAAGAATGTGTTGACGGGACGCGAAAACATCCGTTTGAAATGTTTGATGCTCGGGATGGATGACGCGGAAATCGAACGCCGGATGCCGGGAATCATCGATTTCGCGGATATCGGTGACTTTATCGATCAGCCGATCAAAAAGTATTCGAGCGGAATGAAGTCGCGACTCGGATTCGCCATCGCTGTCAATGTCGATGCGGACATCTTGATTGTCGATGAAGCCTTGTCTGTCGGAGACCAAACGTTTTATAACCGCTGTATCGATAAGATGAATGAGTTCAAAAACGAAGGCAAAACGATCATCTTTGTCAGTCATTCGTTGAGTCAGATTAAAAGTTTTTGCGAGCGGGTCATTTGGCTCGAATACGGACAAGTCAAACAGGACGGATCAACAAAAGATGTCTTGCCGGAGTATAAAAACTTTTTGGCCGATTACAAGAAGCTGTCGAAAGAAGAGCAACATCAATACCGGAAAGATCGTCTGAAAGAACAGGCACAAACCGCTAAAGTCGGGAAGAAAAATACGGATGCGGAAGATACCGTCAAACATCCGGGTTGGATTTTGTCAGGCATCAGCCTGCTTGTCCTTGCGGCGGGGAGTCTGATGGTTATTGACGAGACACCATCGTTTTCAACCTTGACGGAAGCACTTTCCAAACTGTTCTAAAAAAAATTCCTGTGACAGCGAGTAAAAAAAGAAACAAAGGCAGCGGATCATGCATCTGCTGCCTTTGTTTCGGGAAAAGAGGATTTTAAGTCAGCCCTTCTTTAGAAAATCGAAAAGAAATCTCATGTTTGTTCCGTATTCATATACGTTTTGACACGGGGAGCCACGTAGGATTGCAGACGTTCCATTAACCGGACCGGATCAGATTCGACGAGTAACATGCCGGCATGTTCCGGAATCAAAAAGCCTTTTGTCTCCATTTGTTGAAATAAGGCGACGAGTGGATCATAATAGCCGTCAACGTTTAAGATGCCACATGGTTTTTCATGTAAACCGAGTTGAGCCCATGTGAAGACTTCAAAAAATTCCTCCATCGTTCCCGGTCCACCCGGCAAGATGATAAATCCATTGGCGAGTTCTGCCATCTTTGCTTTTCGGTCGTGCATGGAGTCAACGAGGTGAAGGGTTGTCAGGTTCGGATGCGCAATCTCTTTTTCCTGTAAAAAATGCGGCAGTACACCATTCGCCTGTCCGCCTGCTGCCAGAACAGCATCTGCAACAGCCCCCATCGTTCCGACACGTGAACCACCGTAGACTAAGTTCAGCTGTTGACGGGCAAGAAGTGTGCCAAGCTCTGTTGCCGCTTCACGAAAAATGGGTGTCACTCCATCCTTTGAACCACAAAATACTGCCAGTTGTTTCATCGCTTGTTCCTCCTTCTTGAAATGATCTTCTGTCAGTCCATCATATCAAAGGAATTGGAATAAGAGGGGATTTGTCGTCGTGTCACGAAAAAAAGGACGAGAGGAAAAAAATAAGAAAGAAGGAGAACAAGATGAGACCTAAAACTATCGTTTGGCTTGTATTACTCATTGCCGGAATTAATCTGGCAATTGGTATTTTTATACCGGAATCCTCTACCCGGACAACCATCAGCAGTGTGTTGCTCGGATTGGTCATTCTGCTCGGAGTAGGCTATTTCATTGCCTTACGTCGTTCATCGAAGTAAAAAAATCCATTTTGTCTATTAAAACAGACAAAATGGATTTTTTTTGAACATAGGAATAGAAAAAAGTGAATGAATATCTTTCACCCTCTATTTTTATGCAAATTATCGATATAAAGAGGGATGGAATAATTAAGAATCAAAGACTTAAGGACATACGACCTAAGACAAAAGATGCAGTGAGTGTTAATAATGTGCAAATTACACCAAATATTCGTATTCGAATATTCAAAGGGGGTCTAAGGATATATGATGTTGTTACAAAGCTAGACAAAAATATTAGGAGGTTATTCATTATGAACTTGAAAAATAAATTATTTTTATCTATTAGTAGCGTAGGAATCACACTTTCAGCATTTGGAATCATTCATTCAGAAGGCACAGTAATCAAAACAGAAGTAGCCGGAAACAACCTTCCGACAGAATTCTCAGTGAAGCGTGACGTAGC
>NZ_JBHFFC010000003.1:0-9552 GCF_043359615.1 Exiguobacterium sp. S22-S28
AAATAAAAAAAGAAGGAAAGTTCTTTTTCATCTCTTTTACTTATTTCACTTCAAAGAACGGAGATGTTCTAAAATGTTCTACGGCACTAGATTTTTCTATAAATTTTTATATTTCATTACTGCTATGGCACCAGCATATTTTTTATTTTTACTTCAGATAGATGATAAGTTTCATCAACCATTTGACACTAAGATTTTGACGATGAAAATTAATATATATGGTTGGTGTGCTCTCCTTCTTTTCTTTATAGTTATTCTGGTTTTTTCATTAAAATTTATTCTAACTAGAGAACATCTTATTCCTTCAACAGATCCAGTGATTGGTGCTCAAAAAGAAAAGTTTAAATCAAGTAATTTAAAAGAAATTAATGGCTCGACAATCTCATTTCTACTAGGAAACATTTTACCTGCTGTATTGATAATAGAAGGTAACTTATACGCGGCAATTTTAACTTTTTTTTTAATTCAATTTCTCATATACACGTTAATAATTAGAAGTACAGATATTTTTCCTAACGTTTTTCTTATCCTTTTAGGCATAAACTTATGTAAAACAGATGAAGATGACTATGTATTTACATTTAGATCAAAAAAATATCAATATTTCGACGTTTATCAAATCGGAGACCCCTTAAAATCTAGGTTATTTATTACTATGTATGAGAAATGAGGATGTTTTATGACGATTGAAAGAATTTATGTATGTACATCTAAAAATTCTAAATTACACAGAATTTATAGACTTCAGACTGGAACTGCTGAAAAAGAAAAGATTTACAACTCATTTGAAGACAATTTGATTGAAGGGATAAGTAATGAAAAAAACATGAAAGTATTGAATGGGAACGCTTTAATCGAGGATATTCCCTATTACGTAGATTTCCAAGATATTTCAGAGGATAGTTATCTTTATAGTTTTAAATTTGAAATAGAGAATTTACTAAGTAATCAAACTGAACGCGTCATTCAGTTTTCACATTTTGGAAGTAAACCAGAACAAGTAACGAACTTTGAAGAAAACGAAGGGATGAAATTCTTAATCGTACAAGATTCCGATTATCTATACTTCCTCTCTATAGCTCGAAACTCAGTAATAAAGAATAAGCCTATCTTGTCATTCTCAATAACTCAAAATACTACCATTGTAGATGTTCCGAAAGGTATACAAATCCCGCCAACTGTTACAGCTCGTTTAAATAGGACTTCAAAAAGGCTTCATGTATACGATGTAAATAGATTCGAGAGTATGTTGACTCTAAGTGAAAATAGAAAAGCTAAGTCTCAAGCAACTGTATCTAAATTTATAACGGGCGATTACACAATCTCTACAGAAAAATATCGATTTTCAGGCTTAGATGATGATTTAGTCACTCAAAAATTGAATAGTAGTGCAAGATCTGTACGAAGGTTATCAAAGTATAATGTGCCTGAGAGTGGATATTCAATTAGTCAAATAAAAAAAGCTGTAGATAAATTAGATGAACCCCTTCGAGTACATTTTGATGACGATAGTAAAACTATTAACGTAACGCCAGAAACAGCTAAAACTTTCGTAGGTATTATTCATAATATAATCGTTCAGCGATTGATTTCAGGTGACATCGAGATAGCTATTTAAAGTTTTATTAGTTAGTCCTATAGCAAGTACTAATAATAGAACTAATACATTTCGAATTTTCATTATGTATTAGTTCTATTATCATTTATCAGTATTATCTAATAAACTAGTTCGATATTTTATCTGATTCTAAATTATTAAGGGAGATATTTGATGAAATTAATTTACCTATTAAAACAAAACACGAAGACAAACGAAATAGAAGAGTTTACACTTCAACGTTTATTAGAAACCTCTTTATTTAAACTTGATGATTCAAGCTATAATTATTCTCTCCACCTTAACGCTTTCGTTGATGAGGTACAAGAAATTGACAAGTTTATATTTAGTGAATTTAATAATATCGAAACAATCAACGTAATTATAGGAGAAAATGCAAGTGGTAAGTCAACTCTTCTCGAATCAATTAAAAATCTATTAAACTTTGAAATTCACGAAGAATTAGAAGTCTATCATTTAGGTATTTTCTTTGAAGAATCTGAATCCTGTTTATATATTTTGGAAACGTCAGAAAAATTAAAAATTGAAATTCGCAATTTTATCCCTAACCAACCTCTTAAAAACATAAGAAAGTCAGAATTACAAAATATAATAACGGATAATAGTGTGATATATTTTTCAGACGTTTTGAACAAAAGTAATTTTTTTGATGATCATCTCACTAACTCTTCAAAAATTTTCAATTCTACACTTGGTTACTCATTGCGTAAAGCATCGAAAGAATCTTCAGATAATCGACGCACCGTCTTTAGCAACCCAATATCGACACACTTTAATAACCAAATGAACCGCCAACTGAATTTCATAAGGAAAACGTACATATCAAATTACGAATTACCTTATAAAATCCCCGATTCAATCCATATAGAATTTGATTCAGATCTCGTATATTTTAATTTAGAAAACACAATCACTAAGATGATTATTACAGAGGATGAAAAAGAAATTAATAAATCTGTAAAGACTGCTATAGAAAAAATACAGTCTAAGTTAGCTGAATCAGACCTTGATTCTTTTTTTGCTATCCAAGGTAATACCTTACTTCTTGCAAGTCTTTTACAAGCTTCATTAGAAGAATTCGACTACCATAATAACGAACTTAGTAAAATTGAAAAAAGTAAAAATATCAATTCATTTTTCAAACAACTTAATTCATATGAATTTCCAATGGAAATCTTCCATCACCAAGACATAATGTCAGAGATTTTAAATCTTGTTAAAAGGAATTTTGATTCTCCCCATCGGATTATTGAAAAATTCGAAAATGAAGAGCGTGATGGATATTCACTCTTTTTTTTAATAGACGAATTTTTAATTTCTAAGAAAGAATATAATCGTATAGGTTCTCATGTAATCAATTTCAGAAATGAAATTTTAATTAGTTTCTTCAAAGAATACTTAGATGAATTTTATGAATTATCTCCTATTTCCTTTCTTCGATTTCATTGGGGAATGAGCACCGGAGAAGAAAAACTATTCAATTTACATTCTCAAATTATGGAATCTAGATTAGAGAAACAGCAGTACGGGAACATATGGATTTTAATAGACGAAGCAGATAGTTCTCTCGGACCCAAGTGGCAGGCTGACTATATTAACAAACTCACAAAAGTAGTTTCACAAATTTTTAAGAATGAAAATAATATACAAATTATATTAACAAGTCATTCGCCAATCTTGTTGTCTGACATCCCTCATCACAATATCTGTTACACCTCAGAAAAAATATCTGATGATTTTACTTTTAATCAAAATATTTATTCGTTATTTACTGATATATTTTCGCTTGATAAAACTAACGGACAATTTTCAGATCATGTTCTGAAAAAATTGGACGAAAAGATTTTGGAGTTAAAGTCGAGATTTAATGAATTTGAATATTTTTCACGAGATAGAAAAGAAAATTTTCGAAAAGAGCTTCGTATGGTTGAATCAGTAGTTAAAATAATCGGTGAAGATGTTATCCGTTTCACATATCAAAATAAAATCAAAGAGTTATCGAGTAGAGAATTAACGCCTAAACTACAAGATTCTATCAAACTTTTCTCCTCGATGAACAAAGACGAACGTGAAAGTTTGATAAGGCATATAATTGATGTGAGCGACCAGGAGGAACCTTTCAATGATTAAACTTAACCATGAAAAGGAGTTAAAAGATAAACACCATGACTATCTAAAAAAAAATCTTCTTCCTAAAATAAAGCAAGCTAAAAGGTCTCCTTTTAAAATCCCTAAAAAATCATTGAACAAAATAATTTGTTCTTTGAATAATAATTATCCTCAAAATAAATTTAAGCGAAAGTTTAAATATGAGCAACTTAGGTTTTATGACTATATTGAATATAACCTGAAAGATATTGCAATCGGAGAGCCTTCTAAACTAAAAGAACTCCATCTTGAAATGGAATCCAATTTTGAACTATTGATGAAAGTCTTGTCCTCTCGGCCTGTCGATGTCACGTTTAGCAATCATATTTATAATTTATTTGGATATGAAAACTTCAAGACAGACACATTATTCAATCTTTTTAAAATAGCAGCTAAAATGAGAGCTGGAGGAAATTTAAAAAACAAATTCTCATATAAACATCGTGAAGAATTCAAATATTTACTAGCAGCTGCATTGCCCGACAAGAAAAAAGAAATATACAGTATTTTGAGTAATAAAAACTGTCCTGATTTAAAGTCATTCGAGGAACGTTTCTATTCTATTCCAGATGTCCATATGACACTATCTAATGTTAAAGAATCTCAAATATTCATGCATGGTTGGAGTGATTATGCTCTAGTCATGAGTTCTAACATTCGAGTTTGTCCGTACTGCAATCGTCAATTCGTCACGCCATTTATTTCTAGTAAGGGCCGAATCAGGGCAGATTTAGATCATTTTCTATCAAAGCTAATGTACCCATACTTCTCGATGTCCTTATTTAACCTCATACCTTCTTGTAAGCAATGTAATCAAGGTCTCAAGGGAGAAAAAGAATTTCCGATCGATGGACTTCATCCTTTTCAGGATAACATTCATCATCACTTTACTTTCACTGCTATACCACAACCTGGTAAAGGACTAACAGAAATCAATGTAAAAATTGATGATTCTTCACAATCCAATATAGAGGATTTTATCGACATGTTCAAACTGAAACCGCTCTATGGATACCACAGTAATCAAGCTGATGAAATCATTACAAAACGTCAGATGTATCCCGATAAATTACTTCAAAGTCTACTTCCTAAATCACCATTCACTAGTATAGATGACTTAAAGTCTTTTATTGTAGGCTATGAAATTGATGAACAAAACCTAAACAATGAACCTCTTAGTAAACTTAGGCATGATATCGCGATTCAAGTTGGTTTACTACCGAAAAAAGTAAGAATTGCAGAAGATTTGTTGAATCAATTGAAAACTATAACATAATTGTCAACAATAAAAAATAAAGTAGCGTCAGAAGAGGAGTGGTAGAGGTTCGTCCATTCCTCTTCTGCTTAGTAAATATTGCCTAAAAACCTTTAAATATTTATACCTTCATAGAAATAGATGCTTAAGTCTTTGATATTATTAAATAACATCTCTAACTCGAACTTGTATGTTCAAAGTTAATTGGAGTAATTGCAATACATCGATTAAGTGACCCATAAAAATCAGTCTAATTTCGCCTTTCATATGTGTGATAAAGCACATCTATGAGAAAAGTGAAGGAAACAAATCTTGACATCAATCTGACAATATTTGATCATAAGAAGGATGTTCTCAAATCCGAGGTCTTGGATAAAATATTTGATTTTGGTACACATATTTTTCATCTTGTAGTAGCGTTCTTTCGAGAAATGTATTCCTTTCTTGTTACGAACGGATCTTGTTACGAACGGAGGTCCGCGAGCGAGTATTTATCGACAACCACTCTATCAAGAATCATGATGTTCATATAGAGCTCATATTTTTAAATCAGTCACATGGATTATCCACCTCTTCCTCAAGATACATCTCGATCCTCCCCTCCTGAACATCTGCTCCCGTACCGAGCATTGCATGGTACGTCTTATCGATTTCGTCAATCACGCGGTTGAAGTCTCCATTCACCTCATGCTCCCAATAGCGTAGCACCGTCCATCCTTGGCAGAGGTAATGTTCCGTCTGCTCCTTGTCCCGCTCACGATTCCGTTTGATCTTGTTGCGCCAGAACTCAACATTGCTCTTCGGCTCTTTGTAGTGGACAGGACATCCATGCCAGAAGCATGAGTCGAGGAAGACGACAAGACGCTGTGCCGGGAAGGCGATGTCCGGCGCCCCTAAGAGCTTCCGATAATTCTTCCGGTAGCGTAAGCCACGATGCCACAGCGCATGCCTAACCTTGACCTCCATCTTCGTATCTGTGCCTCTGACCTTACTGAGGTTCTTATTCTTGGTTGCCATCGTATTTACCCCCTTCTGTGCATCTCGATATATTAAGCTTTTCCTTTTATCGGTCATCGAGAAACCAAAAAGGGCACCTCCGCATCATGCGAAAGTGCCTCCAGTATGTCCGGGTCGCTCAAGCGACGCATCAGTTATTGTTGATGAAGAACGATTCCTGAGTAGGCATCAGCACCGGATGACGGTCCTCGAGCTGCTCGATTCGTCGTCCCATTCGTTCGATGAGACCAACCACTAACGCGTTACCCATACAGAAGTAACGCATCCGATCACTCATCGTGTTCGTCCAGTTGTCTGGAAATCCGTTCAGCCGCTCACACTCGAGCGGCGTCAGGAAACGCCGACGTCCGTTGACCTCTACCACGTGGGAGCTCCGGTTAGTCGTCCCTTCACTCGTCAGCATCGTCCGCCCAGGCTTGTCGAGGTCGTCTATCTCCGACATACCACCCTCGGCATAAATATATTTGTGTCCGTCGGCCGATGTCCGCTCGATTTTCTTCGCACCTCGGAGGAAGTTGAACTTCTCGATAGCCGTATCTTTCAGGTAGAACTTTTCTGGCACCGTGTCCTCTGGCTGCAAGATGTCACGCAACGGGGTCGGTTTCTCGAAGACCGGCTCGGTATGGATGGAATAGAAACGCCCTTCGTGCATATATCCCGAGTTATGGAAATTCGCAGAGAACGTGTCCGAAATCTCGACGATATCGTCCGGCAACATACCGACGAGGCGACGATTCTTCACGACCTCCGGCTTGACTGGGAAGACGGGTGCGAAGAAACCTTTCTCGAACAAGATGTCGTCCGATTCGTAAGAGTCGAGCTCTTTCGAGAAGCCAGAGTCATCGCGCGTCGCGAAGATGAACACGCGTCTCCGTCGTTGAGCCATGCCATACTCTGCAGCATTCAGGACACGCCATTCGACCTTATAGCCGAGATCACGGAACGTCGCGAGCATGACCGCAAAATCACGTCCTCGTTGTTTCGCCGGCGACTTCAAGAGTCGATCGACGTTCTCGAGAAGAACGTAACGTGGGGTAGTCGCTTCAATGATACGCTTGATTTCCCAGAAGAGTACACCCTTCTTACCCTGTATCCCCTTCTCACCTGAAAGACTCCTCGCGACGGAATAGTCCTGGCAAGGAAAACCTCCGACGACGAGCTGAGCATCGAGGTTTTTGAACGCCTCGTCCGTCACAGTTGTGATGTCCTCGTTAGAGTGGATACCTTCCTTAAAGTTCGATGCGTAGCAATCGAATGCGTCTTGCGCCTTGCGCGAAGGTTCCCATTGATTCCCCCACACTACCTTGAAGAGGTCCGGGTTCGCCTGTTCGAGGCCGGTACGGAAGCCTCCGACACCCGCGAACAGCTCGATTGTGTTTAATCTATT
The DNA here is from genome assembly GCF_043359615.1 of Exiguobacterium sp. S22-S28. Taxonomy (NCBI): domain Bacteria; kingdom Bacillati; phylum Bacillota; class Bacilli; order Caryophanales; genus Exiguobacterium; species Exiguobacterium sp. S22-S28. Next base: position 7,426 of record NZ_JBHFFC010000003.1, read on the forward strand.
TTTTGTTCCCATGAAATACGAACATCCTTTCGCTATCTATCAGTTTCTCAATTATATCAGAAAATATTCGCTTTGAACAGATCGAAATTTCGCGTCCTCGCAAGAATCTTTTTCGCCTCTGCCACATGTTATAATGAGGCCATCGAGGCACTAAAATAACTATACATATGGAGAGATGATCATGGAGCCGCAGAATAATGATACGAACGAGATGAAGAATAAATCCTTCCGCCTGTCGGAAGAGGTGACACGTAGGATTTCTGAGCTGGTACGCGAACGCCAGCTGACGACGAACCAGCTCTTCGAGGAATTCGTCACGTTGAGCGAGAATCGCTCGCACGATCCCTTGCTGACGGAGGAGGACGAGCAGCTCTCCCTCTTGCTCCGCCAGGTCGGTAATCTTTTCGAGGAACGTTCCCTACGACTGAAGCTCCAGGCGACCGAACTGAAGTCCGTCCACTCGCGTCACGAGGAGGCCGTCGTCCAACTCGAGGCCGAGGTCACGGAGGAACGCATACGGATCGAGGAGGAGGGGCGAACCGCGAGCGAGCTGCTCGCGGAACAGGAGAAGATGCTCCTCGCTTCCATGGAGAAGGCGGAGGCGGAAAGACGAAAGGCCGTCGACGCGCTCGCACGTCTCGAGAAGGAACATGCCGAAACGGTCAAGTCATTGCGTAAGGAGGTCTTCCACCTCGAGGAACAGGCCCGCCGTGGCGACGAGGAGAAGGAGCGGCTGCAACGACAACTCCACAGCCTGACCGAGGTCACGGACGATTACAAGGCCCGCTCCCGGAACGTCGAGCGTCTCGAGGAGGAGAACCGGGAACTGATGATGCAGGTAAGGCTTCTCGAGCACGAGAAGGAGCGTCATGCATCAGCCGTCGCGGAACGCATCGAGTTGGCGGTACTACGGGATCGCGAAAGACGGAACAGCGATGATACGGAGGATGACAAATGAGCCACGTCATCCCACGAGACCTCATACCTGGTAAGGTCTATCCTGCCGGGACCGAGTCGTCGCACTTCGCGAACGAGCCTCTGAGCCGCCTTTTCCGCTTTGGAGAAGGACTACGCGGTCTCGGGAACCAGGGCGGCATTCGTCGCGCCATGGTCGAGGGCAAGGCAGCTCTCGGCAGAGAGGAGGCATTCACCATCCTACTCGATACTGGCAAGCAGGCCGAATGGCAGAACCATCATGATCCCGCGAGCGGCATCCTCGTCTACTATGGCGACAACCAGACGCCTGGGAAGGATTTCCGCGACACGAAGCAACGTGGGAACGAGACGTTCCTGAAGCATTTCGGACGATCCTATGAGCCGGAACAGGACCACCATGCACCGTTCTTCTACTTCGAGCGCGTCGGTCGCGACGTACGCTACGTCGGGCTCGCCCTCCCACATGTCGACGGCATGACGCTCGACGAGGCGCTCTATCGGAAGACGTTCCATCATAAGGAATCCGGGGCCACGTACGAGAACCTGGTCGCCCGATTCACAATCCTCCCCGTCCTCGTGACCGGGGAATGGCTGCTCGACCTGAAGCTCGGCGTGGGAGGTGGCAAGCATGAGCCCGCCGTCTGGCGCTCGTTCCGACGGAATCGTGCGAATCCGGGGACGAAGAGCCTTGCGTCACCCTCACCACCCTCCTCCGAAGAGCTCATGCCTCCACGGACTCGAAACCATGAGGGCATGCGGATGACGCGTTATCGCATCTCCCAGTCCCGTTTCCGCGAGGCACTACTGAGACGGGACGCATGCTGTGAGCTTTGTGGGCTCGACGTACGCGAGTTGCTCGTCGCAAGCCATATCCTCCCCTGGGCATTGTCGGACGAGTCGCAGAAGGATGACCCGGACAACGGTCTCGTCCTCTGCGTGATGCATGACGGTCTCTTCGACAAAGGGTTCATCTCCTTCGCATCGGACGGGCGGCTACTCGTGACCCACACCTGGACGAGGATAACCGACGTCTCACAGGACTATGCAAAGACATGTCGATCAGGAACTGGCCCGGCCGGGAAAACTACATGCGTCACCATCGCATCCGCTTCGACGAGGCACATTGATGGATCCCCCATCAATCCGAGGTCCGCACGGATGAAGAAAAGATAGAGGATCGGACCAGGTCCG
>NZ_JBHFFC010000037.1:0-51787 GCF_043359615.1 Exiguobacterium sp. S22-S28
TTGGTTATTCGCTCTCAAGAGATGGCACTAATCCTTTTGTCCGTTTTTTCCCATCGCGGCACATGTCAAGCAAGGGACACTCCAGGCAATTCGGACGCTGTGCTTTACAGTGATACCGGCCGAAAAAAATAAATTGGTGGTGTAATTTTGACCATCTTTCCCGTTTAAACCGTTTCATCAATGTCTGTTCGACTTGCGTGACATTATCTTTCCAACGACAGATGCCCAGTCGTTTCGAGACACGTTCGACATGTGTATCGACAGCAAACGCCGGCACATCAAACGCAACAGATAACACGACGTTCGCTGTTTTTCGTCCGACGCCCGGCAGCGCTTCAAGACCCGCCCGGTCGGTCGGTACTTCCCCGTCATGCAAGACAAGCAGTTGATGCGCTAATGCTTTGATGTTTTTCGCTTTGTTACGATACAAACCAAGCCGCTTGATTTTTGCTTCAATTTCCTCGACTGGTGCAACAGCTAATCGATCAGGTGTCGGATAGGCAGCAAACAAATCCGGTGTCACTTTGTTGACTAAGACGTCTGTCGCCTGCGCACTTAAGGCAACCGCAACGACAAGCTCAAACGGATTTTGATGAACCAGTTCACAGAAAGCTTCCGGAAACATCTCCTCAAGGGTCGCTTCAATTCGTTCGATTTCTGCTTTGCGTAACATCCCCGTCAGCTCCCCCTCGTCGCAAGATCTTCCAGCGTTTTAATTCCTTCGCGTTCCCACGTCCGCAGAATTTGATTGATATACGTCATCTTCCGGACGTTATGATAGACGGCTTCCCGTAAGGCGGCCAAAACAAGCTCTTCTGCAATATTTTCAATCGTTAACCATTGAATGATCTGTTCCATCTGAAACGGTGACATCATCCCCAGTTCGCGCTCAAAATGTTGGAAAACAGATGGATTGATCGTATCAAAGTTGGGGGCTTCCTGTTCCGGTGGTGCCATTAATTTTTCATAGAGCGGCACCAGGGAATAACGTTCCGATCCGGCGACGTTCTCCATGGCAAGTAATCCTTTTTGAAGCAATCCGAGTGTCGTCTCAATCGTTTCCGTTTCCGAAAGTCCGAGCCGGTTACTGAGCTCCTCTGGTGACGGCATCTCCATGCCTTCCGCGCGACAGGCAAACAATTGTCCGATCAGCGTAAACTCGACAAAACTGATGCCAAGACGTTTGGCTTCCGTGAACAATCGTTTGGGAAGGACAACCGTTCCTTCTTCAAATAGCTGAATTAAATTATGATCCATGATACTTCCTCGATTCTTTAAAGTAAGCAAGAAATCGACCCGTCCGAGGGATGGGTCGATTTCAATCACTATTACGGATACAATCGGTTCAGCAGGCGTGGGAATGGAATCGTCTCGCGAACGTGTTCGACTCCTGTGATCCAGGCGACAGTCCGTTCGAGTCCAAGACCAAAACCACTGTGCGGTACTGATCCATATTTACGTGTTTCCAAGTACCATTTGTAAGCACCGGTTTCATCCAAGTCATGTTCCTTCATACCAGCCAACAGCTTCTCATAATCTTCTTCCCGTTGTGAACCACCAACGATTTCTCCGTATCCTTCTGGCGCAATCAAATCGTCACATAAAACGAAGCCCGGATTTTCCGGATCTTCTTTCATGTAGAAGGGTTTGATGTCTTTCGGCCAGTGTGTAATGAAGACGGGACGTGCAAACGTGTTGGCGATTGCCGTTTCATGAGGCGCACCGAAATCGTCGCCGAATTCGATATCATCAAATCCTTGTTCTTTCAGCATGTCAATGGCTTCCGTGTATTTAACACGCGGGAACGGAGCTTGAATGTTTTCAAGAACCGTCAAGTCACGCTCAAGTAATTCGAGCTCTGGACGACAGTTTTTCAAAGCCGATTGAACAAGATGCGACACATAGTTTTCCTGCACTTCGAGGTTCATCTCATGATCGTAAAAAGCCATTTCCGGCTCCATCATCCAGAACTCGATTAAGTGGCGACGTGTCTTTGATTTTTCGGCACGGAATGTCGGACCAAACGAGAAGACTTTTCCGAGTGCCATCGCGGCTGCTTCCATATAGAGTTGACCGGATTGCGACAAGTACGCATCTTCGTCAAAGTATTTCGTATGGAATAATTCAGTTGTTCCTTCCGGAGCACTGCCTGTCAAAATCGGAGGATCGACTTTAATGAATCCTTCTTGGTTAAAGAATTCATATGTCGCCCGAATCAGCTCGTTCCGAACAACCATGACAGCGTGCTGACGTTTCGACCGTAACCAGAGATGACGGTTATCCATTAAGAAGTCCGTTCCATGAGCTTTCGGTGTGATCGGATAATCGACCGCTTCATGAATCACTTCGATGGCTGTAATTTCCATTTCGTGACCGATTGCTGTCCGCCCACCATCTGATTTGATGACACCCGTCACCCACATCGATGTTTCTTGTGTCAATCCTTTAGCCGTTTTGAACAATTCTTCACCGACTGTTTCTTTCACGACGACTCCTTGCATGAAGCCGGAACCATCCCGTAACTGAAGGAAGGCGATTTTACCGCTCGAACGCTTATTCGCGAGCCAACAGCCAATCGTGATTTCTTCTCCTACGTGTTTCTCTACATCACGAATCATTGCTTTCAAAAGTCAACATCCTCTCTCAATTAAACGGCAGTATGTGCCGTGATAAATCCTTCGATCCGGTCTAATGCCTCGAGTACCCGTTTCGGGTCTGTCGCATAGGATAACCGGACATATTCTGGTGCGCCAAAGCCTGATCCTGGAATCAGGGCGACTTTCGCTTCCGATAAGACCGCTGTACACCAGTCATCAACATTCGAGAAGCCGCACAGTTCCGCTGCCCGTAACGCATGCGGGAACAGATAAAAAGCACCTTCCGGCTTTAAGCAAGTTAATCCCGGAATCTGAATCAAACGATCGTAAATTTGTTCCAACCGTTCTTCAAATACAACACGCATCGCTTCAACCGGTGCGTCGCCTTCCGCGTACGCAGCGACCGATGCCGCTTGGGCAATGGATGTCGGATTCGACGTCGAATGACTGGCAAGATTCGTCATCGCACTGATGATGTCCTTTGGTCCGATTGCGTATCCGATCCGCCACCCCGTCATGGCATGCGACTTGGATACACCGTTGATGATGACAGTCCGCTCACGCATGTTCGGTAAGGTTGCAATCGATAAGTGTGTCACACCATTGTATAACAACTTTTCATAAATCTCGTCACTGATGACAAGCAGATTGTGCTGAATCGCAATCTCCGCCACCATCTCAAGTTCTTCCTTCGTATACACCATCCCTGTCGGATTAGAAGGTGAGTTTAAAACAAGTGCTTTTGTTTTTGGCGTGATATGTTGCTCGAGCAGGTCACGTGTCACTTTGAACCGTGACTGTTCCGTTGTTTCCAAGATGACAGGAACGCCGTCACTCAGTTTGATTTGCTCCGGATAGCTGACCCAGTAGGGCGCCGGAACGATCACTTCATCGCCTGGATCTAAAATGGCTTGAAACAACGTCGATAAAGCATGTTTCGCTCCTGAAGCGACCATGACTTCCGAACGGTCGTACGTTGCCCATAAATCACGTCGTGTCTTTTCGATGATCGCATCTTTTAAAGCTACCGTTCCGCCGGATGGCGTATATTTCGTATCGCCGGCTTCTGCTGCGGCAAAGGCTGCCTGGATAATAAATTCTGGAGTATTAAAGTCCGGTTCACCCGCACCGAGCCCGATGATATCTTGTCCTTCTTCACGTAACGCTTTTGCTTTAGCGGTAATCGCCAGTGTCGTTGACGGTGTCAATTGTTGTACACGTTTCGATAACATCTTGTACACTCCCCTTTTTTAATTAATCCGTAATCGTTTGATAAAGGATCCTTCTTGATACGTATAGTACGAATAATCGTATCCAGACGCTGTTTTGGTCACAATCTCGATCAATGCCCGTTTTTCGAAACCGTACTTGGCAGAGATGATGTTATTCGGATTCCCGGCTTGTCGGATGACATCGGCAATCTTCATACCGTCCGCGACCCGTCGCGTCTCGATTTTTCCTTTTTTCGGAACAAATGCCCGCATCTTTTCACCGTTTTGTTGCATCGTAAATACACTGTACTGTGTTTTTCCGCTAAATACATGGTCAAATTGAATCTGTTCCGGTGCCAATTCTTTCTTCAAGCGGTCTTCCGCCTGACGAACAACCTGTTGTTCCCGTTCTTTCGCCTCAGCGACGGTAAATTGGTAAATTCCCGTTCCAATGAGTGAAATCAGAAGGATGAAGCAGAAAAGACCGATGACGATCTTCCACTTCATGTGCGGTAGATGGTGAAGACCATCTGCTCCTTGTCCTTGTCATCCAGTGCCAGGCCAAACATCAAGTCTTCTGTTTTCAGCGTGCGATTCAATAAGTCTACGATCTTGTACGTATCATCATGGCGATTGACTTTAACCGTTGCCAGTGTCTCGATTTTCGAATCCATTCTTATATCCTCCCTCGTTTTTCTACATCTATTATAATGCGATAATGCTTATTTTAACAGACTCAATCCGCCTCATTTAAGAACAATTCCAGTTCAGCGGTTAATTCATCGAGCGGTTTCGTCAAAACAGGAACATTCGGTAAACTCGAGACAAACCGTTTGCCGTAACGTGTCGTCTCGATACGGCGATCAAATACAAACACGACACCACGATCGTTGGTCGTACGAATCAGCCGTCCAAAACCTTGCTTAAAGCGGATGATGGCCTGCGGCAAACTGTATTCAAAAAATGAGGATTTGCCTTGTTGTTCAATCTGTTCCGAACGGGCTTGCACGATTGGTTGGTCGGGCGGTGCAAACGGCAGACGAACGATGACGAGACAACTCAAATCGTCACCCGGTACGTCGACCCCCTCCCAAAAACTCGCGGTTCCGAACAAAATACAAGCATCCAGTTGTTTAAATTGTTTCATTAGCCGTTGTCGCGATCCTTGGGTAATGCCTTGGGAAAGCAATGTAAACCGTTCCGGTAACGCTGATTTTGTTGCATCATGCGTTTGCCGCAACATTTCGTTTGACGTAAAGAGAACAAGCATCCGTCCTTCCGTCACTTCGGCAATCCGAATGATGGCGTCAGAAATCATCTCAGAATACGTCGTTTGTGGCACATCTTGTAACAGAGGCAAATCGGTCGGAACCATCAAGCGGACTTTTTCTGCATATCCAAACGGCGACGGGACGATAAACCGTCGTGTCTCAATTTCTTCCAACCCTAACCGCTTCTCGATGAACTGAAACTTATTTGAAACGGTTAATGTTGCCGAGGTCAAGACACATGTTCGTTTCGAGAAGACATCCCGTTTCAAACGAGCTGAAATATCAATCGGTTGTGTATAAATACGCGTCAGTTTTCGATTCTTGGCAGTCGTCTCAATCCAAGATACGGTCTCATCATGCGGTGCAAGCATCGTTTCAAAAATCGCTTGTTCCACGTCCTCAAGCTGACCAATCACCGTTTTCAAATCCGCAACAACCGAACGCTCCCGATAACTCATATGTTCCCGTTGATCGTGAAATAGTTTATGAATGGTCCGAATGGCTTGGCGTAAGCGTCTCAAGACGAGTTCGACCCGTTTGGCACTTTCTTGAACTGCCCGCATGGAAGGATGCAGTCGTTTAAAACGGACGGTGACCCGCCCTTCCCGCCGCTCCTTGCGAGACGCCAAGTCAAGTCCGTACGCTTGAATGATTGTCAACAGTCCGTCGGCTTCTTCGAGCAATTCGGTCAATGTCTCATCAATCGTTTCACTGTGGGCTTCGACCAACTCCGTCAAGTCATAGTGGTCTGACAGACTGACGAGTCGCGTCAATAATTTTTTATCGGACGAAAAGCCGAGCTGTCTAAAAATACGGTCAAACGAATGACCGTCAAAAACAAGACCAAAATGATGACTGGCCACTTCTTCGATTTGATGTGCTTCATCTAAAATCAACGGGCAGCCCTTTGGTAAAACACCTGCTTCGTGTTGAATATCACTGAACAACAACGCGTGATTTGTCACGATAATCGTCGCCTGTTTCGCACGACGGACCGCATGATGGAAAAAATCACGGCTGTACCAAGGATCAAACCGTCCCAGCTGCGATTGACTGTCGGACTGGATCAATTGTTTGATTGCGATGTTTCCTTGTGCTGCTCCACCAGGTAAACTCACTTCTTCCAGATCCCCTGTCTCCGTCTGCGTCAGCCACACCAGCAAAATAGCTTTAGCCAATGTAAAATTATAAGGTTCCTCCGTCTCACTGAGGAAAAACTCGAACTTCCGCAAGTCCATATAATTACTCCGACCTTTCAGCAAAGTAATTTCGACGGGTGTGTCGAATACTTGGCGCAAAAGCGGTAAATCGCGGGCAAATAGCTGTTCCTGTAATTGAATTGTATGTGTACTGACGATGACCGGTGTTTCGTGCTCAATCGCATAATGAGCGGCCGGAACGAGATACCCTAGTGATTTCCCCGTCCCTGTCCCTGCTTCGACGAGAAGCGGTGTTTCTTGATCAAGGGACTGATACACATGCCGCATCATCTCCAGTTGTCCTGTACGTGGTTCATATCCTGTGAACAACTTCGGAAACAGTTGCTCATTTAATCGATCAACAAACGGACCGAACGGTTCGAGTTCTGTCCGGAGGATAAATTCTTCCGGCTCACTTCGTTTTTTTAATGCGATCTTTCGAAAACTGTCAAACCGGTCATCGGTTTCGAGTCCGACGTGTCGAATCGCTTGATCGATTTCTTCTTCCACTGCACTGAATAATTTCCCGGATAATCGTCGCAAATGACGTAACGTATCAAGCGGTAAATCGTTTAGACGCTTCAATAAATGAAGTAATAACTCCGCTGTCGCTTCTGCATCACTGCCCGCGCGGTGTGCCTCATGGTGCGTCAATTGTAACGCTTCCGTCAAATGTGACAACGAATGACTCTCTGCTGTCGGTAATAAAATGCGCGCAAGCTCCACCGTGTCAATGACGGGACCTGTATATGGTAAGTACCCTTCTTCTTCTAAAGCCTCATTCAAGAACGTCAAATCAAACTGGACGTTATGAGCGACGAAGATTCCTCCATCAAGTAATTGGAGAACACGCGGCGCGATGCGGTCAAATGTCTCAGCATGCGCGACATCTTCATCTGTAATGCCGGTCAATTGTGAAATAAACGGCGGAATCGGTTTTTGTGGATGGACAAACGCTGATAGACGATCGGTAATCTGTCCGTCTTCAATCACTGCCATCCCGATTTCAATCATCTCATCGCCGGATTTAATCGAATGTCCGGTCGTTTCTAAATCCACTACTACAAACTTTTTTTCCACGACTCATCTCCACCTTTAACCATCCATACCTTAAACATATGGCATCTCAAGTTCCATCTTAACAAAAAAGAGACCCGAATGTACCTCGGGTCCCTCAAAATCATAAGATCGTATGTGCGATTTCCTGCGATAACATCTGCTTGATGGAATTATCTTGATCAAGGACAGCAACTTTCGGAACATGTGCTGAGATTTCTTCGTTCGTCAATTGTGCATAGGCCATGATGATGACTTCATCTCCAATTTGGAAATGGCGGGCAGCTGCTCCGTTTAAACAAATCACGCCAGAACCACGAGCTCCTTTAATGGCATATGTCTCGATACGTGCCCCGTTCTGGTTGTTCGTCACTTGGACTTTTTCATTTTCAAGAATCCCGACAGCGTCCAGTAAATCTTCATCAATCGTAATCGAACCGACGTAATGCAGATTCGCTTCCGTGACACGGGCCTTGTGTAATTTTGCGTGCATGAATGTGCGTAACATAATCATGCTCCTCTCGTATATAGTAAGTTATCAATCAAACGTGCCGATTTGAATTGAACGGCAACCGCGAGTAAAATCGTTTTCGTTGTCGGATTGACTGGTCCGAGCGTCGGATAAGCAACGGCTTCGACATAATCAATCGTCGTCCCTTCAAAGTGAAGTGACGCGCGTGTTTGTGCAAGAACCGTTTCAAGCGGCGTACCTGCATCAAGCGCTTGTTTTGCTTCCTGTAGTGCCTGTTGAATGCCCGGTGCCTGTTCGCGCTCGGCTTCCGACAAATAGACATTCCGGGACGATTTCGCCAGTCCATCCACTTCACGAATGATCGGACACCGTTTAATCTCGACCGGTACGAAATAGTCCGCTACGTACCCTTCAATCAATGCCAATTGTTGTGCATCTTTTAATCCGAAATAAGCACGGGTCGGCTGAACGATATTAAACAATTTACTGACGACCGTCAAGACTCCATCAAAATGTCCCGGACGCGATGCACCACATAAGACGTCATCACCCGAACGAACCGTGACTCGAGCCATATCAAGTGGATACATGACATCATTCGTCGGATAAAAGAGATAGTCGACTCCTGCTGCTTGCGCCAATCGCTGATCACGCTGTTCGTCACGCGGATAACGGTCTAAATCTTCATTTGGACCGAATTGTGTCGGATTGACAAAGATGCTTAAAACAACGATATCGTTGTCCTGCCGTGCCTGTTTCAGAAGCGAGGCGTGCCCTTCGTGCAGAAAACCCATCGTCGGGACGAATCCAATCGATGTTTGTCCCGCCAAAACTTCCCGCAGTTGTTCCACACTCTGCATGATTTTCATTCTTTCGTTCCTCCGTATAAGGCACCAATCAATTCCTCATCCATCATGAAGGAATGAGCCAATTCAGGGAATGTGCCGTTTTTAACTTCTTGGACGTAATGAGCGATGGCTTCCGTACCTGATGTGTTCCAATCGGCATATGCTTTAACAAATTTCGGAAGCCGACCGACGCCGTAAGTCAAAAGATCATGATAGACCAACACTTGTCCGGCGACATCAGCACCGGCACCGATCCCAATTACAGGAATCGTCAAGAGTTCTTGGACGCGTTTCGCAAGAGGATGCGGTACACATTCGAGTACGAGCATCTTCGCGCCTGCTTGTTCTGCTGCCAAACTGTCGGCAATCAACTGTTCCGCAGCTTCAAGCGATTTCCCCTGAACTTTGAATCCTTCCAACACGCCAACAGATTGTGGTGTCAGTCCCAAGTGCGCGACACACGGCATCCCGGCATCCGTCAAGCGGCGAATCGTCATCAAGATTTCTCCCGCACCTTCGAGTTTCAAAGCGTCCGCCCCGCTCTCTTGAAAAATACGGGCTGCCGCTTCGAGCGTCCGGTCAAATGAACCGTGGTAGCTTGCAAATGGCATGTCGACGACCATAAATGTCGCGGGTGCTCCGCGGCGTACGGCTTTTGCGTGATGGATCATATCGTCTACTGTCACGGCAATCGTCGAATCATAACCGAGAATGACGTTCCCGAGCGAATCACCGACCAATAACAGATCGACGTGTCCTGCTTCTGCCAGTTTTGCCGACGGATAATCGTATGCTGTCAGCATGACAAGTTTTTCCCCAGCTTGTTGTTTTTTTAATAAAGGTGTCATCGTATGCATGTGTGTTCTCTCCTTCGTAGTTTAGAGAGGACAAAAGGAAACACCTTCCTTCCTAAAATAATCCATAGGAAAGAAGGCGTGAATAAGTGCTAAATCATCCTTCTGTCCCTGTCCGAGTAGGATCAAGGCAGTTAAATAAAAACTATGATTACAAGCCTCTAACCGGTATGACTCCAAATGGCTATCATCCTCGTATTCATTATACATGATTCAAAAAGCAGACTGCAAACGTCCGAACTTATCTTTCTGTCCAGTAAATCAATTCGGCGGAATGGAATGTTTTCATTCCTGCTTCCGTTTCCATTTGTAACGTACCATCCGCCTGAATGCCGCGTAAGATGCCGGTCACCGTTTCTTGCCGGGTGCGTAACGTTACTAGATCGTTTAATCGATCCGCATAGTTCTCCCACAACGAGACAAAAGACGCAAAACCTTCCGTTAACCACTTCAGGTACATCGGTTCGAACGTATTTAAAAACATGGCGACGATTTCAGCGCGGGCAATCACTTTACCGGTCGCTAATTTCAAAGACGTCGCACGGTCCGCTAATACTTCCGGAAACTGTTCATGGAGGACGTTAATGCCGATTCCAATGATGACGGAATTGATGCGATCAGCTTCCGTTTGCATTTCCGTTAAGATACCGGCCACTTTTTTTCCTTCAATTAACAAATCATTTGGCCATTTAATCGTAGCCGGGATATCAAGTGTCCGTAACGTCTGTGCCAAGGCGATACCCGCAAGTAATGTCAATTGACCGGCTTCGTGAAGCGGTGCTGCAGGACGTAAAATCAAACTCATCGCAATGCCTGCTCCCTGCGTTTCGTGCCATGTGCGCCCGAGTTGTCCTCGTCCGCCGGTTTGAAAGTCACAGATGATCAGTGTCCCTTCCGCAGCTGCTTGCTGGGCTTGCTCATGCGCAATCCGTTGCGTCGTTTCCGTCTGCTTGAGATGCATGATGTGCCGTCCAAGAGTACGTGTTTGCAAATCCTGTTGAATCGCGAGTGGTGTCAATCGATCGCCTTGATCTACTAAATGATAGCCTGTTTTTTTATTGGCTTCGATGATATACCCTGCCTCTTTTAATGTCGCAATTTGTTTCCAAATAGCGGTACGTGAAATATTTAATTGATCAGCCAACTCTTGACCCGATATCCAATCGGTCTGCATTAATGCATGGAGGACTCGGTCCCGTGTTGATTTTTCCAACTCATCACTTCCTTTAACAGAATCTCACGTTGATTTTCCAGTCGGCCATCCACCACTTGCCGTTCCAGATGATGGAGCGCTTCTTTAATCTGTTTTTTTTGCAATCCGAGCTCGATCATGTCACGTCCATTGACCGTTAAATCTTGTAAACGTCGGATCGGCAAGGAAGTCCGACCTTCGTGACGACGTCCCGTCATGTGGTTCAAATGTTCCAATTCTTCATCCGACAGTCGATAGCGTTGCCAATCGGATAACGTCTGCTCCTGTACAAGGGGGGCCAATGTCTTTGCACGCCCCTCTTGTTTTTTGGAACGTTTAAAGACCCGCAGCGCTTCCGGACGTAACCCGGCGACTAAAACGAGTGTCCATACATTGTCCGATGACACACCGTTCAAGTCGAGTGAAATCAATTGGTTTAGAATCGTGTCATCAAGACCCGGCATGTCCGCGTAAATACCGGTTCGAAGCATTACTTGAAGTGCCGTTTTTCGTCCGGGACCTAATAGTAGTTTTTCGAACTCCATCGCGATCCGTTCGACGGCGACCGATTGAAGATGATGTTTTTGATTCGTGATGGCCTGTTCCGTCTGTGGATCCAGTGTAAATTCCAGCTGGCTCATGAATCGAAAGGCCCGAATCATTCGCAGGGCATCTTCATTAAACCGGTCTTCCGCCCGACCGACCGTCCGAACGATTTTGGATGCCAAGTCGTCTTGACCACCAAACAAGTCTACGAGACCGGTCGGCTTTAATGCCATCGCATTGATGGTAAAATCACGGCGTGTCAAGTCTTCTTCCAAGCTGACCCCAAGTGTCACGGCATCCGGACGGCGGCGGTCACTGTAGGTGGTTTCCGAACGAAATGTCGTTATTTCAAACGGCATGTGGTCCAAAACGACCGTGACGGTACCGTGCTCGAGTCCGGTTGGAATGACGATCGGAAAAAGTTGCATGACCTCTTCCGGAAGCAGTGACGTTGCGAGATCATAATCTCCGGGATCCCGTTTGAGCAGCATATCCCGGACCGCTCCACCGACGATATAGGCCTCTCCTCCCGATCCTTCAATCGTCTGAATGATGTGGTTAGCATATTCAAGCATTTTCATAGCGTGCACACACCCGTTCATATAACAATTCATAGGTACGAACGACTTGATTGGAATCAAACCGTCTGCGGGTATCGCGGATTCCTTCCTCCGCCAATTCTTCCCGCAATGCCGCATTATCCGCCAACTGTCCAATCCGGTCCGCCGCCGCCTTCACGTCATACGTCGGCACGATGAATCCGGTTTTGCCGTCTTGAATCACTTCCGGTAACCCTCCGGCACTTGAGACGACACTCGGAACACCAACCGCCATCGCTTCGAGTACAACAAGTCCGAATGCTTCTTTTTCCGACAACAGTAAATGAATATCACTGATTGCAAGCAACTGAGCGACATGCTCCTGTTTTCCGGCAAAGATGATTTTGTCATAAATTCCGAGTTCCTTCGCCCGGCGTCTTGTCTGTCCCATTTCCGGACCGTCTCCGACCAATAATAACCGCATGGCTCGATCCTTCGAAGCAATTGCAAACGCAGCAATCGTATCGTCAATTCGTTTGACCGGCCGAAAGTTCGAAATATGGATAACGACGACCTCATCCGGTTCGATGCCGTAATGCCGCTTCAGTCGTTCATCCCGCATCGGATAATACATACTTTCATCAATCGAGTTTGGAATGACTTCAATCGCATACTGTCCGTTTAATGTCATGTTTGTTTCAAGAGCCAGACTTTCCGAAACGGCCGTGACCGCGTCCGAACTTTCAATCCCGTACCGAATCGCGGGTTGCATCTCTAAATCCTGTCCGATGACTGTAATATCCGTTCCATGTAAAGTCGTCACGACCGCGACGCCTTTTTTCTTCGCCATATTCCGACCGAGCTCCGCACAGACAGCGTGGGGAACAGCATAATGGGCATGAATGATATCGAGATCAAACACATCGATGACTTCCGCGACCTTTGACGCCAGCGTGATGTCGTACGGCGGATATTTAAAGACCGAATATTGATTCACTTCCACCAAATGAACCGTGATATTCGGTCGATATTCCGTCAGGCGAAACGGAATACTCGATGTGATGAAATGTACATCATGTCCCCGGTCCGCTAACTTCATTCCAAGTTCCGTTGCCACGACACCACTGCCGCCGACCGATGGATAACAAAGAATCCCAATCGCTTTTTTCATAATCTAATCACTCTCTCTTTAAGTAATGTCCTCTACCTTGCTCATTGTATCAAATTGTCGACTAAAAACTACATCTGCCACTTTTTGAATGATTTTCATCAGAAAAGCTAGTCTTTTTTTACGTCTGCCGTTACCCTAGAGAAAGAGTCATGTCAGAGAGGAGCAATCAGATGGCACCCCCATTCCAGTTTCCAATTCGAATTCAAAACATCATCTGGATTTTAATTGGATCATTTATTTTCGCTTTTGGTATCTATCATTTTAACGTGCAGAACGAGTTAGCTGAGGGAGGATTTACAGGCATTACCTTGATCTTAAAAGGATTGTTCGGTTTTTCCCCATCCGTTACGAATTTACTGCTCAATATCCCGCTATTCCTTGTCAGTTACAAATTGTTGGGACGAACGACGTTTGTCTACACATTGATCGGAACGTTCAGTTTCTCGATTTGGTACGGGTTGATCGCCAAGTACTCCCCACTGGAAATTTTATTGAAGGATGATATGGTCCTTGCCGCCCTGTTTGCCGGCGTTTTCATCGGGGTTGGTCTCGGTATCATCTTTAACAACGGTGGTACGACCGGCGGGGTCGATATCATCGCTCGATTGACGAAACGATACTTTGGTTGGTCGATTGGCAGAACGTTCATGGTGTTCGACTTTTTCGTCATCATCGCATCCCTGACTTACCTCGACTATAAACAGGCGATGTATACGTTACTGGCTGTCTATGTCGGTGCCCGTGTCATCGACTGGATGCAAGAAGGTACGTATGCTGGAAAAGCTGCCATGATCATCAGTGATCAGCGGACTGAAATCGCGGATGGCATTCATGCGACGATGAACCGTGGTACGACCCGACTGATCGCAAAAGGCGGTTATTCCGGACGCGACTTGGAGGTATTGTACGTCGTCGTCGCCCGTAATGAAATCACACGATTGAAGACACTTGTCAAATCAGTCGATCAACATGCTTTCATCACTTTGCATGATGTCTATGAGGTCACGGGAGAAGGATTCACTTTTGATGAAAATCGTATTCCAATTAAAGAAACATGACCTGCCCCAAAAAAATGACGAGGAGTCCCTTCCGGACTCCTCGTCATTTTCATATTGTTTAGTCATCACTTGATGGTGCAAAGACAATCAAAGCTAAACGGACGAACTCGGCAATCGCGACAAGCGTCGCTGCGACATATGTCCAAGCAGCAGCGTTTAAGACACGACGTGATCCGCGTTCTTCTTCAGCATCGATGATCCCGTGTTCTGTCAACTGGGCCATCGCCCGGTTGGAAGCATCAAACTCAACCGGTAATGTCACGAGTTGAAAAATGACTGCTCCGAGCATCAAGATGACACCAAGCATTGCCAATCCACTCATACCAGCCAAGAAACCGATCAACAACAACGGGAACGACAGGTTCGATGTGATCGAAGCGACTGGTGCGATCCGGTGACGAACCCGCATCATCCCGTAATCGGTTGCGTCTTGGATGACGTGCCCGATTTCGTGGGCGGCGATTGAAACCGCTGAGACCGTAGAACCGTAGTAGACGTCTTCCGACAGGCGGACGACTTTATTCGTCGGATCATAGTGATCGGACATCGTTCCGCCGATCGGCTCAAGCCGCACATTCGTAATCCCGTTTTGCTTCATGATGAAATCCGCGACTTGTGCTCCGGTGACTCCACTCTGAATCGGAACTTGTTGATATTTTTTATACGTTTTTCTGACGCGCATCTGCGCCCAGATTGGCACGATGATGATGATGGCCAAATAAATCAAATAGTTCGCCATGTGGCATCTTCCCCTTCATAAAAAAGATTATATCCTTATTTTATGTTCGAGTGAACTTATTGTCAATTGAATCGCGTGCTACAAACCAATATCCCATCAAAAGACATAATCCGGTCAACCAAAACGAGCCATATCCGATCCACTGGATATGCTCTGCCAGCGCCGGATACCGCGGCCACTGTCCAAGTACATAATCCACCACATCGTTATGAATGACCCAGATGGAGACGAGGATAAGTTCCTTGACCCGAAACGTCATGACGGGGGCATACAGAAGGGCTTGGAACGCCATCGCTCCGTGGGAGAGCATCAGCATCAGTGCCATCGCCGTCAAATAGGAATTATCTGTCCCGAGTTCCCGTAACATCAACGCATTCATGACGACCGCCCAAACTCCGTATTTGATCAAAGTCACGAAGGCAAGCGCTTCAAACAAACGGGACCGGCGATTAAAAATCCATAAAAAGACGATAATCGTGAAAAAGAAAGACGCTGTCGGACTATCCGGAATGAACGGATAATAGTACCAGTTCGACTGTTCGAGTTGAGGCTGATACCAGTAATACCCGTAGAGTGTTCCGCCTAAGTTGATCAAGGCAAGCGGCCAAAGCACCGCTTTATGTTTTAAAAAATGAATGAACGGCATGTATTGTCACCTCATGATAGACAAAAACCGGAGGAAAAATTCCCCCGGTCGGTTGTCTTATTTATTGTTCTCTCCGCCTTCACCGTAAGAAGCGATGAATTTAGCGAGTTCTTTACGGTCTGCATCTGAACCTTTGTACTGTCCAGCAGGCATCGATCCGATCCCTTTGTCTGCAATCTCATAAATTTCTTCTTCTGTCTTTTTCGTTCCGACGAGGGCCGGAGCTGCTGCGCCACCTTCAAGGTTTTTCCCGTGACAGTTGACACATGACTGATTCGAGTAGATCTCGAATCCTTTAGCGGCCGTATCGATTTCCGGACCTTCGTTCATTGTCAACTCACCTTGTTTATGAATCGTATCCCAGTGTGTTGTTTGAACAGATTCCCATGTCAAGAAGACAATCGAGACGACTGCAAGAAGCATCATGCTGACAGCGACTGGACGTTTTGCCGGGCGACGTTCCAATCCTTGGTCTAACCACGGCGCAACAAGAAGTGCCGTGAATGCTAGACCTGGAAGAATGACGGTCCCCATCAAAATGTACGGACCTGCCGCAAATTGGTATTTCAAGAGCTGATAGAGGAATAGGAAGTACCAGTCCGGTAGTGGAATGTACGACGTATTCGTCGGGTCAGCAATGTTTTGAAGTGGTGCTGCTTCAACGATTGTCAGTGTCATGAAGCCGATCAGGAAGACCGCTCCTACCATCCATTCGCGAAGTAAGAAGTTTGGCCAGAACGCTTCCGTCCGACCTGGATATTCCGAATAGTCTTTTGACTTGTTCGGCATCCGGTTGTTGATCGACACCCGTGAATCGGTGACGAATTTCATTCCTTTACCACGATGCATCGTGTTCTCCCCCTTTTAGTTGTCTAAAGTAATTGTCGGTTTAAAGTGGTCCAGAGATCCCTTGTTTGCGGATCATCATGAAGTGGGCCCCGAGCAAGACGAACAATGCTGCAGGAAGGAAGAAGACGTGAATCGCAAAGAATCGAGCGATCGTACTTGCACCGACGATTTCTCCACCCGCCAGGAGTGTTTTTGCGATACCACCGATGACCGGAATACTTTCGGCAATTTGAATCGTAACTTTCGTTGCGAACAATGCTTTCATATCCCATGGCAACAAGTATCCTGTCAGACCGAGCGCTAAGACAACGAAGAATAACAGAACGCCGACGACCCAGTTCAATTCACGTGGTTTTTTGTATGAACCTGTGAAGAAGACACGTAATGTATGTAAGAACAACATTACGATGACGACAGATGCGCCCCAGTGGTGCATACCACGAACGATTTGACCGTGTGCCACTTCATTTTGAAGATAGTAGACGGACGCGTGCGCGTTGATGATATCGGGTACGTAATACATCGTCAAAAACATTCCCGAAAGAATCTGAATCACGATCGTGAAGAACGTCAGCCCGCCAAAACAATAAACGAATGCTGAGAAGTTATGAGCCGGGTTAACGTGTTCTGGAACTTCATGATCAGCGATATCTCGCCAAAGCGGTGTGATGTCTACCCGCTCATCAATCCAATCATAAATTTTTTGCATCATCGCTTACGCACCTCTTTCGACTGGCTTACCTAAGTAAAGGAAACCATCTTTCTCTTGCATTTCATAGCCATCGAGCGGTTTCGTCGGAGGCGTACCTGGTACGTTGACGCCATCTTTCGTATACCGGCCGAAGTGACATGGGCAATAGAAATCTTCCGGGTGCGTCGGATCCGATCCGAAACTCACTTGGCAACCTAAATGTTTACAAATCGGTGATAATGCTAAAATCTCACCTTTATCGTTTTTAAACACCCACGCAGACAATGTTTCTTCAAACTCATACCATGCATCCTGTGTTTGTTTCTTGAAGTCAACCCGTTTTGGTTCTGTCGTGATATCCGACAACTTCATTACTTTTACTTTATCGCCTGCCCCTGATTTCTTCAGGACTGGGTCAACTGCGAAGTTGACCATCGGCATGACCATCGTCGCCGCCATAAAGCCGCCGACTCCAGTCAATGTATACGTCAAGAACTGACGACGTGTTACGTTAGACCCGTTTTGAGCCATCTCGATCCCCCCTCGTGATGTACGCTGTGCCCCAAGACCACAGTACTTCACACAAATTTCTCACATGGTAATAGTATCTTAATAAAATCATTGCGTCAACCGCTTCATAGCGCGGTCCAACGGTTTCCTAACTGCTCTAAGACTTGCCCGACAAAATTCCCGACCATCTGACCTTGTTGATCGCGACTCATCGTCTCAAGCGATAAACGCGGGACATAAATAATGTCCGTGACCAATGTCTCTTTCCACCGTAAATCGGCAGTAATGAACGTCACAAATCGAAACTGCTCGGCAGATGCCGCCTGCTTCCAACTGGTTAACTGGTCGATGGACGGTTCACCAATATACGTCATTGGCGGCACAAGCATCGCCCGTCCCGACAATTGCCGTTCGACTTCCGTCGCGACGGTTATCGTCATATCTGCACATTCCGAGAAAGCATGCATCGCTTCGTCGAATCCGACGGGAATCAATGGGACAATCAACGTATCGATGTACGCTTGTTCGTTTCTCGTCCTTTGAACATCGGATGGTTTGAAACGCAAGTCATTCCCCCCTTTCCTGTTCACTTACATTTCGTCACATTTAATGTATCATATCCGCTTTTGTTACTGCTTCTTTAATGTGAACGTTTTATGAAATTAGCTACAATTTTTCTTCATATTTTGACCTTAGTTTGATTTCAAAAAGCCTCCCTTCATTTTAAGTAAAGGGAGGTCGTGTGTCTGCCGTTTTGATTCAAAGCTGACTGCGGATGATTCGAAGCTCATCAGACAGCGATTGAAACCGATTTTTGTCACGGGCGTCCAACGCCTCGTCAATCAACCGGACCAATCGTTCTTCTTCCTGGCGGTTGACGGTCGCGGCGATAAAATTCATTGCAGCATCCGCCAGCTTGGGTTCAACTGCCACCTCCGGACGAAATGGATTTTCCTCCAACAGCGAAAGGTATTCGTCATCCATCATCATACCTTGAAAGTTCAGCTCGATATAGACGTCTTCATCCGTCAACCGGATGTCATGGTATGCTTTTTCCGGATCAGTCGTTTTCACTTCTCCTTTTTTGAATAAAAAGGGATCTGCATCAAATCCGTACGTCGTAATGATGATGGCTTTCGGTGCAAACATCGCATTTTGGACAAAGTGCACACGCTCGAGTTTTGAGTCATTTCGGAGCCAATAATCGATAATCCACTTTGACTCCCGACGTTTCAACGTATAATAGGTCAAGATGCGGCGCAAGAAACGCTGCTTTCTCTCTGTCATCTTAATCCTACTCCCTTCTCCCGTGAAGTCATCCATCCATTCGTTCGACATAGTCGACTAAATCTGCATCTTCCGGCGTTAAACCGGCTGCCCGTCTCAATAAGATCAACCCTTCATCCCGGCGTCCTTCTTCAACGAGCGCATAACCATATTCTTTCAAGAATAACGCATCATCCGCAAAGGCTGACTCGACTTGAGCGTATTTCTCCATGGCTTGTGTATATTCTTCAAGTGCATATAACGAACGCGCCCGATACCAAGTTAAGATGGGTGCCGTCACGTGTTCCTCGATGGCGGAAATCGTTTCAAGCGTCGCGTCATGATCTTCGTCTTCCGCAAGCAAAGCTAACAGCCGTTCGGCAGCGACAAGTGATTCCGGATTTAAAGCAAGGGCCTCGCGTAATGCTTTAACACTGCCTTCCCGGTCACCCAGCTTCAAGAGGAATAATGCTTCCATCGTCCGCAACTCATCATTGTAATCATCCCGCTCCATCCCTTGTTTGATCACGTTTAAAGCTTCTTTCGTCAATCCAAGCTCAGCCTGGCTTTCCGCGTATGGTACGTAAGCGGACGTGTAATCGGGATCTTGTGCGACCAATTGTTGGAACGTCTCGACTGCTTTTTGGTGTTGTCCGACACGGTGGGCGGTCATCGCGAGACCAAACAGCGTATGCAGGTCCGAACGTTCGGCGACGGCACGTTCATACAGGGGAATCGCTTCTTCGAATTCACCGATCATCGCCAGTGCCTCAGCATACAGCGCATCCAGTGGCAACTGTTCCCGTAAGACCGGATCTGCTGCGATTTCAGCAAACAATGGAACCGCTTGATCAAACGCTCCTAAAGTCATATACAGTTCTGCCAGTCCATAAGCAAGCAACGGCTCATCCGGTGCTAAGTTCCGTGCTTCCTTCAGTTTTGCCAACGCGACTTCATCAAGACCTTGCGATTGATATAAGTCCGCGAGTAACACCAATGTCCGTGGTCCGTTTTCGATATCCGTCACATCAACCTGCTCCAAGACCGTAATCGCTTCTTCCTCACGATCCAAATCGATGTAACACTCAGCAAGCAATAAGGCCACACCGGCATTGCCTGAATAGTCGACATAAAGCGGAGCCAGTACATTGACTGCCCGATCGGATAATCCTAATTCAATATACAAATCAGCTACTGCCAAACGGTCTTCGTCCGTTCCGTTTTTTTCAAGCTGTTCCAGTGCTGCTAATGCTTCGGACGTATGTCCGTGTTCGAGACTCTCGACTATCTCTTTTAATAGTTCTTCGTTCAAGGCAAACGCCTCACTTTCTTCTAGGTCGCTCATTAAGAGGTCTTTATCAATCCGTTTGTTGTAATGTCTTTAAATCATCATAAAACGTCGGGTAGCTGACTTCAACTACTTCATGTCCACGCACTTGAATTTCAGGTTGTAATGTCGAAGCAATCGTCAGCATCATCGCCAAACGATGGTCACCCGCACTATCGACCGTCGCGCCGATCAAGGGTGTCGGTCCGTCGATGATCATCCCGTCCGGTGTCGCTTCGATGCATGCACCGATTTTTTGTAGTGCCGCTACAACGGTCTCGATTCGGTCGGTTTCCTTGACACGCAGTTCTGCTGCGTCACGAATAACCGTCCGACCATCCGCTTGCGTTGCGAGCAGCGCAAGCAACGGGATTTCATCAATCAGCGAAGGGATTTGTTCCCCTTCGATTGAAACGGCCTGCAAAGACGTTGTCGCAAGTGTTACATCTGCCGTCTCCTCGCCTGCCGTTTCTTGACGATGGGTGATTTCGACACTGGCTCCCATTTGACGCAACACTTGTAAAAACCCGATGCGTGTCGGATTCATCAACACGTGTTCCGTTGTAATGCGGCTGTCTTCGCCTAATGCTGCAGCCGTCCACCAAAAGGCGGCAGATGAGGGATCGCCTGGTATATCAACGGTCGTGGCCTGCAATCGGACCGGTCCTTGCAACCGGATCAGTCGGCCTTGTTCTTGATCTTGAATGGCAAGCGTCGCTCCAAATTTCGGCAACATCCGTTCAGTATGATCGCGGGAAAGAACCGGTTCAATGACCGTCGTCTCGCCAGTCGCAAACAATCCCGCCAACAAAACCGCACTTTTCACCTGGGCGCTGGCGACAGGCAGTGTATATGTCGTTCCGACGAGCGGTTGTCCTGTTATGGTCAACGGTGCGTACGTCCCTTCAATCCGGGCGCCGAGCGTTTCAAGCGGTGCTGTCACACGATCCATCGGCCGTCGCTTAAGCGAGTCGTCTCCCGTCAAGGTGTACGTCTCTTGTCCTCCCGCCAAAATACCACTCAACAGACGAATCGTTGTTCCGGAATTTCCACAGTCAATTTCCGCTGCTTTCAAAACATCGGTTCCGGTGATTTGAATGTGTTCTTCCGTTTGATCAATTTTTGCGCCAAGCGCCTCGACGGCTGCTAGTGATGCCATACAATCTGCTCCTAACAGTGCATTGGAAATCACTGTCGTGCCTTCCGCGATGCCACCCATTAAGAATGCGCGATGCGTCATCGATTTATCGCCCGGTACGCGTACCGTTCCTTTTAATCCCATTGTAAACACCTCACTGTTTGATCAAATACTTGCTGCAGACGTTCTGGACTAACGGCTTCTAAATGAAAACCCTCGTCTCTTTGTAAAACAAATCGAATCGCGGCATCATTTTTTTTATCCCGTTTCATCAATTCCAAATACGTTTCAAACGATTGACGTTCCGGTAACACTACGCCGAGCCGATGAATCAAATCTGCCAATCGATGGGCCTGCCGTTCGTTTTCTTCAAGAAGCGATACGAATACCAAACCAATTCCGACAGCCTCTCCGTGAGCGAGGTTGACACTCGCATATTCCACGGCATGTCCAAACGTATGACCATAGTTCAAAAAAGCCCGGATGCCGGTTTCACGCTCATCCTGCTCCACAATTTGTTGTTTCACGGCGATTCCGGCTGAAATCCACTCCGCTGACAACTTCTGCTTGATGTCTGGCAGTTCAAGGTCGATCCACTCTTCAGCGAATGAAGGACGGGCTAAAAAACCGTGTTTCAATAATTCAAAAAAACCGCTTCTCCATTCGCGGTCAGACAAGGTTTGTAAAAAGATTGGATCGTATAGGACAGCAGACGGTTGATAAAAGGCACCTACTAAGTTCTTACCCCAACGTAAGTTTAATCCAACCTTTCCTCCAACACTCGAATCATGCGCAAGCAATGTCGTCGGAATTTGAATGAATGGAATGCCGCGTAGAACAGTCGCTGCGACAAAACCGGCCAAATCACCGATCATTCCGCCGCCAACCGCGAGGATTACTGTCCGGCGCGTCGCTCCCTGCTCAATGCCTTGTTCAAGTAACTGTTGATACACGGATAATGATTTGCTGCCTTCTCCCGGTTTAACGGAGCTGACAAATTGAGGCGTCATCGGAAAACAGTTCTTCAATTGCTGGCGGATTGATGTCATGTGTAAGTCTGCCACAGTCTGATCCGTAATGAGCCAAAACTGATCTGCTTCCTGTGCCTGCTTCACTTCTTGAATGCGGAGAATCGCATGTTCTTCAACGTAAACCGAGTAGGGTCGACTCGCTTGAATCATGAGATGCGTCAAAAGAGACGCACCTCCTCCCGGTAAGTGGTGACGGCTTGTTTAAGCCGGTCAAGCGTTGATGTTCCGAACATCTCAAGGACTGCTGCTGCGATTTCAACGGCTACGACCGCCTCCAGAACGACCGCTGCTGCCGGAACGGCACACGCATCACTCCGCTCGATTTGAGCGACGAACGGTTCTTTCGTCTCGATATCGACGGATTGAAGCGGACGGTATAACGTTGGAATCGGCTTCATCGCGACTTGGACCCGAATCGGCATCCCGGTCGACATACCGCCTTCAATGCCGCCAAGATGATTGGTTTTTCGGAAATAACCCGTTTCGTCATGCAGGATTTCATCTTGGACGGTACTTCCTTTTCTGCGTGCCAGATCGAACCCGTCCCCGAATCCAACCGCCTTCATCGCATTGACACTGATGACGGCCCGGGCGATGCGGCTGTCAAGCTTCGTCTCGTTTTGTGTAAAAGACCCGATTCCCGGCATGACGTTCATCACGACGACTTCTACTTCTCCCCCTAACGTATCCCCGTCTTTTTTCGCTTGATCAATTGCTGCCATCATCTGCTCCGATGCTGCAGCATCAGCACAGCGGACAGGAGATGCCTCAATCGTTTCACGATGTTCCAACGGATTGACA
The DNA here is from genome assembly GCF_043359615.1 of Exiguobacterium sp. S22-S28. NCBI lineage: Bacteria > Bacillati > Bacillota > Bacilli > Caryophanales > Exiguobacterium > Exiguobacterium sp. S22-S28. Next base: position 23,013 of record NZ_JBHFFC010000037.1, read on the forward strand.
GATGCGGCGTCAATTCCGCCGATCGAACGAACGTGGGAAAATACATCAACATCCAATTGATGCAACAATTGTTTAGCAATCGCTCCGACGGCGACACGTGCTGCCGTCTCACGGGCAGATGACCGTTCCAGGACATCCCGTAAGTCACGGTGTCCGTATTTTAATCCACCGACTAAATCCGCATGCCCCGGGCGCGGACGGGTTAATGTGCGGGGCCGTTCCAGTTCCTCTTCCAAAGGTTCTGCTTGCATGACTTGTGTCCAGTGCGTATGATCTTTATTTTCGATGAACAGACTAATGGGTGCTCCCGTCGTGTATCCATGACGGACTCCACCACGGACATCGACGGCGTCCTGTTCGATTTGCATTCTGCGTCCCCGACCATATCCTCCTTGTCGACGTGTCATCTCGCGTTGCACTGCCTCAAAATCAATCGTAAGACCGGAAGGGATACCTTCAATGATGACTGATAATCCTTTACCGTGTGATTCGCCTGCTGTCATATAACGCATATGTCTCATCCCTTCTTATCTTAACTATTAGATTTTTTCGTAAAAGAAACTCTGCTTCATCTTTAAGCCAAACCGTTCCGGTTGAAAAATCTGTTCTGTTCCACCAACAAACAGTATGCCTCCCGGCTTTAGGGCATCGACAAACGAACGATAGACATGCGCCTTCGCTTCCTCCGTAAAGTAAATCAAGACATTCCGACAGATAATCAAATCAAATCCTGTATCGTACCGATCTCCTAATAAATTATGTTTACTGAAACGAACAAGTCGTTTGATTTCAGGAACGACTTCAAACTGTTGTTCCTGTTCGACGAAGTATCGTTTTTTACGCGCTTCTTCCACTTCGTTTAAGGCAGATGTGCCATATCGACCTTGTTTCGCCTTTTCCAACACGAGATCATCCAAGTCCGTTGCTTGAATCGTAAATTGTGCCGGATCCATCTTTTCTTTTAAAACCATCGCCAAGGAATAAGGTTCTTCACCAGTCGAACAGGCTGCGCTCCAAGTTCGGATCCGCCCATGGGCACGCGCCTGCAAAACAGGCAGGATATCTTGTTCCAACTGTTGCCACCGAATCGGATTTCGGAAAAATTCACTGACGTTAATGGTCATCCGGTCTAAAAACTCTTCATACAGCGAGTCACTCTTTTCCATTTCCTGCATATATGAAGCAAACGTGCTGTATCCTTTTTTATCACGTAACGCCGTTAATCGTCGCTTCATTTGAGCTTCCTTGTATTGTCCTAAATCAATCCCGGATTTTTTTAAGAAACGCTGGATGAAAAGTTCATAATCTTGCATAGTCCACCTCACAGATCCTCTCTCTTTCGGAAACGAATTTAATCCGCTCCTGTCTTATTTTCTATCTTAGCATAAAGCTATTTCCTTTCCAAAAAACAAAAAAAACGATTGAGCAGCTGCCCAATCGTTTTTCTATCCTTATACGTTTAACGGTTGTCCTTGAAACCAAAGACCCAGTTCGCGCTCCGCACTCTCAACGCTGTCTGAACCATGAATGACATTCTCACTCATCGTGTTCGCGAAATCGCCGCGAATCGTTCCTGGTAATGCTTCTGTCGGTTTTGTTTTCCCGATCATCATCCGAGAGACCGTTACGACATCTTCACCTTCGACACGAAGGGCGACGACCGGACCAGATGTTAAGAAAGTGACCAACTCTCCAAAAAACGGTTTCTCTGCATGTTCTGCATAATGTGCCTGCGCCAATTCTTCAGACGCTTGCATCATTTTCATTTCCCGAATTACAAACCCCTTGCGTTCGATGCGAGCGATGATTTCCCCGATCAATCCTCGTTCGACGCCATCCGGTTTTACCATTAAAAATGTTTGCTCCATTGCTAGTTCCCCCTATGAAATACAGATAAAAAAGCGCTTACATAGTAAGTTTACTGCGTAATGGAACGACCGGCAAGAAATTTTTTACATTCATTCAACCTTTTCGTTTACCCACGTACCGGGCCACTTCTTCCAAAGACCGTTTAGCCGAGGATTTCGGAAGATGCTCGAGACGACGAATTGCACGGCGAATATACAAATCGACCGTCTGTTGTGTCCGGTCCAGTGCACCGGATTGTTGGAGGCGTTCCAGTAATGGTGCTACTTCTTCATGACTCGGCATGGAACGAATCTGTTGCAACTCATGGAAAAACACGGGATCTTCTGAGGCGTAAAAAACAGGTAGCGTCTTATGACCGTGCCGCAAGTCCTCTGCGACCGGTTTACCAAGTTCCATCCGCTTGGCGGTAAAATCCAGCAAGTCATCAGCAATTTGGAAAGCTAGACCGATGTCGCGGCCAAATTGCCGTAACGCCTTTGTATCTTCCGGAGAACAGTTCGCAACAATTGCCCCGAGATGGCAGCTGGCTTCGATCAAGATTGCCGTTTTCCGTTCAATCCGCTTGATATACCGTTTGATGGACTGTTCCCAGTCGTACTGGTCATAAATTTGTTCGATTTCGCCTTCACAGATTTCCCGCATCGCGTGTACCATGACTTGCACCAATTCAGGTTTACCGACTTCGCCGATTAATTTGACAGCCTCACCAAACAAAAAATTACCCGAATAAAGGGCGACTTCTTCATCAAAGTGTTGCATGACGGTCGGTTTCCCCCGTCGCAGTTCTGCATCGTCAATCACGTCATCATGCACTAGTGAAGCCATATGGACAAGTTCCAAGCTGGCTGCGACACGAACGAGTTCGTCCCGATCCGCATGACCGAATTTCGAGGCCAGTAACACAAAGGCCGGTCGAATACGCTTGCCACCCGCCTGCAACAACTGTTGACCGGCAGCGTCAATCGTCGGATCGTCGGACGCAATATGACTCATTAAAAATTGATCGACTAAATTCACTTCTTTCGTTACATCCCGGTAAATCGAGTGCAGTGACATCTCACCACTTCTTTCCGAGGTGCATGGCAGCCGCCCCACCTGCGAATGCTTTAACTTCCACTTGCATGAAGCCGGCTTGTTCAAACAATCGTTTCAGTTCGACACGGTCCAAAAACACTTCCGTCGACTCTTGAAGCCAGTTGTATTGATCGTATGATTTGGCAAACAAACGACCAACCTGCGGCATGATTTTACCGAAATAAAGCGAGTACGCTTCTTTAAATAACGGCGCCGTCGGTTGACTTGTTTCTAAACAGACGACCGTACCGCCCGGCTTTAACACACGGTGCATTTCTTTGATGACCTGCAAATAATCCGGTACGTTCCGTAATCCAAATCCAATGGTGACATAATCAAACGAATGGTCGCCGAACGGCAGTTCCATCGCATTGCCGTGAATCAATTCCACGTTTTTCATCTCAAGTGCTTCTACTTTTTCAACACCGACTTTAAGCATGTTCTCCGAAAAATCGAGTCCTTTAATGACTCCTGTCGGACCAGCTGCTTTCGCCAGTTGGATCGTCCAATCGGCTGTTCCGCAACATAAATCGAGACACTTCGCCCCCGGGAATACATTCATCCGGCGCATTGTTTCTTTTCTCCACCATTTATGAAGACGGAAGCTGATGATGGAATTCATTTGATCATAGTTACTTGAAATCGATTGAAATACTTCATATACTTTTTTCTCTTTTTCTTGTGTCTGCACGCAGTTCACCCTTTCGAAGATATTACGCTACTGCCATTTGTTCCAAATGAGATAATAACAGTTGTTGGGCACTTGCCTGTAAGCTCTGTGCCCGTCGACGGATCAAACGTTGTCCATGTTCCGTCAACCAGTCTCTTCCGCTAATCGCTGCTAGTCCTTGAACCAATCCGAACTCTGCCTTTAACCATAATAAGACATATTCTTCGGTCGAATCATAGTTTTCCTCATGAAGAGCACATTTTGCTTCGTTCACATGCTGAACGGTGCGTCCAAGTGTTACGAGTGCCGTTTGGGGAAGAGATGCCAATTCTTCGAAGAAATAGCTTGAGAACAAATCTCCCGCCAGGACAAGTAATTGTCGCTCTTTTGAACCTCTTTTTGTCGCTCCGACACGTTCATGTAACAGTAAGGCCACTTGTGCATAGTGCACACCTTTAACAAGTGATTGCCACGCCAATGTTTCATTTTGGGCCACATCGATCAACCAACTGATTTGTTCACGATTGATGGAAGGGAAATCCACATGTCGAGCCAGTTGTGTTGTTTGTTTTGTAGTGAGTGCAGTGACCATTTCTTCCACGAGCAGCTCTTGATGATTCATGCTTTTACCCCCCGATCTCCAGTGCCATCTCGTTGATGGATTTTCTTCTTTTTTAATATACCATAATCAATGCGTTTTCTCGTCTCTCAATGTCCACAAAAAAAGCCGTCCGAGGATTTCCTCGAACGACTATGTAGCCGGATTACTTAACAGCATCTTTCAATGCTTTACCTGGTTTGAAAGCAGGCACTTTGCTTGCTGGAATTTCGATATCTTCTTTTGTACGTGGGTTGCGACCTTTACGAGCTGCGCGTTCACGGACTTCGAAGTTACCAAAGCCAATCAATTGGACTTTTTCTCCAGACTGAAGTGTTTCAGTGATCGATTCGAATGTTGATTCAACAACTTTCGTCACGTCTTTTTTAGTCAGACCTGATTTTTCGACAACTGCTTGAATGAGTTCAGTTTTGTTCATTACGTTCACCCCCTCCCAATCACTTCTTCGAGGCTAATCATACCTTATAAACGTTGATATTACAACATTTTCGTTTGATTCCCGATTAATTTTCTGATTCTTCGATCGATTCCTCAGAAAACACAGGTTCGCCTTTTTTGTTAATTGTATAGCTTTGAGAGTAAGCGGGAACAAAAGGTTGGTCATCATAGAGCAAATGACGAATATCTTGACCGACTTTCGGCTTTTTCTTCGCCGTTTGCACTGCTTTTTTTAATTCAGGCAAATAATTGATGAACAGCTGCCCTTGTCCGTCTACGTAGATAGACAGTTTTTCGTCGGAATAGGGACTCGGAACCATCGGCTCCTTTTTAATAAACAGTTTTTTATAATCGAGCGTAAACTGATTTTTACCAATCGACCCTTTAAACGGATATTTCTCATTTTTCTTCCGGTACGTATCAATCCGGACTTGCAGCTTTTGAAGTTCCTCCGCTACAAGTAAATCCATTAACTTGACGGTCGGTTTTTGATCAACATCGACCAACAAGTAAATGAATGTTCCGCCACCTTCGAAACTGTTCGGTGGAGGATCACTCATGTAGCGTGGAATCAAACGACCTAGTTCAATTTGATACCGTTCCATCAATGGTGTATCTGCTTCTCTCGTCTTGATCGGCAGAACTCCGGTATCTTTTTGATAGGCCTCTACAGCATTTTGAACGGTTTGAATCTGTTCCGGATACGGTACACGGTTCGACGGTTTTTGACTGTCCGGAAATAAACAACCGGACAACATCATCACCGGGATGAGCATACAGATGACCAATAATTTTTTCATGCGCTCGGACCTGCCATGACAATAAAGACCATGATGATCGAGGCAACGATAAAACAAAGAAATGCGACGGTCGACACTAAAAACTGCCAACCACCGGATAACTTCGTTCGACTGATCGTGACTAACAAGACACTAATGGCAAACAAACCAATCCCAGCGAACGAAATCCACATTTTTAGTAATCCAGGACTCAAGGTTTCCACCCCACTCCATTAATCTTTCAGTGTAAACAGATACTCGATTTCATTTTTTTGCGGACGACGCATCAGCTTCTGTACTTCTTCTGCCGGAGTATGACCGTCAAATAAAACATGATACAACGCCGTCGTAATCGGCAATTCACACTGTTTCGTTCCCGCTAAATCATAGGCCGCTTGAGTAGCACGTACCCCTTCGACGACCATCCCCATATTTTCAAGAACCGTTTCGAGTTTTTCGCCCCGGCCAATGGCATTTCCGGCACGCCAATTCCGGCTGTGGACGGAAGTACATGTAACAATCAAATCGCCCATGCCCGTCAGACCCGTAAATGTCATCGGATTCGCACCAAACAACGTGCCAAGTCGAGCAATTTCGACCATTCCGCGGGTGATTAAAGCCGCTTTTGCGTTGTCACCATACCCTAAGCCGTCTGCCATTCCGGCAGCTAAGGCGATGATGTTTTTAAACGCGCCTCCAAGTTCGGCTCCGATGATATCCGCGTTCAAATAGACACGGAAATTGTCATTCGTAAACAATTCCTGTACACGTCCTGCTTCTTCCATGTCAGTTGAAGCAACCGTCACGGTTGTCGGTTTACGCAATGCCACTTCTTCTGCGTGTGATGGCCCTGTCAATACACAGACCGCTGAACGTTTAGATGGATCAATCTCTTCTTCCATCAGCTCTGATAAACGAAGATGTGTTTTCGGTTCAATCCCTTTTGACGCATGAATCAATACGACCGGGCTTGTTAGCAATTCATTTAATTGACGCGAGACCTCACGAATTGCAGAAGAAGGCGTCACGATTAAGATATACGTGGCTCCCTCAACGGCATCTTTTAACACAGTCGTTGCCCGCAACGACTCCGGCAATGTCACGTCTGGTAAGAATTGCGTATTTTCATGATTTTCATTAATAGCATCAACATTTTTTTGATCCCGACCGTAAAGAGTGACTTCGTGGCCGTTATCGGCTAAAACGAGCGAGAGTGCGGTTCCCCAACTCCCAGCTCCAATGACTGCGATTTTTTTCATCATGATTCACCTTGTCCTTATTGTTTTTGACGTGCCAGAATCCGAATCGGTGTTCCTGTAAAATCAAACGCTTCGCGAATCCGATTGTCCAGATAACGTTTGTAGGAGAAGTGCAACAGTTCCGGATCATTGACGAACAGTACGAATGTCGGTGGACGCGATGCGACTTGTGTCGCATAGTTGATCCGTAAACGAACCCCTTTATCTGTTGGTGCAGGATTCATCGCTACTGCATCGACGATGACATCATTCAGGACACTTGTCTGAATCCGTTGTGCGTGACTCTTCGCTGCTTGTTTGATGACCGGAAGTAATGTCTGTAAACGACGTTTTGTTTTCGCCGAAACGAATACGATCGGCGCATAATCGAGGAACCGGAATTCTTCACGAATTTCCTCTTCCATTTTTTTCATGGTTTTATCATCTTTTTCGACAGCATCCCATTTATTGACGACGATGACGATTGCTCGTCCTGCTTCATGGGCATAACCGGCGACTTTTTTATCCTGCTCGATGATGCCTTCTTCTCCATCTAATACGACACAAACGACGTCTGCCCGCTCGATGGCTTTTTGTGCCCGCATGACACTGAATCGTTCGGTTGATTCGTACACTTTTCCGCGCTTCCGCATACCGGCTGTATCAATGATGACGTATTCTTGTTCGTCACGTGAAAACGGCGTATCGATTGCATCACGCGTCGTACCGGCGATACTTGAAACGATGACTCGTTCTTCACCGAGAATCGAATTCGTCATGCTTGATTTCCCGACGTTCGGACGTCCGACTAAAGCAAACTTGATCGTATCCTCATCGTATTCGATGTCTTCTTTATCCGGTGCCAGTTCCAGCACACGGTCAAGCATATCCCCGAGTCCGAGACCATGCGTTCCGGAAATTGGATACAAGTCACCGAATCCTAACGAATAAAACTCATACATCAAATCCCGCATCTCAAAGTTATCGACTTTGTTGACCGCAATGACAACGGGTTTGTTCGAACGGAACAACATATTCGCAACTTCTTCATCCGCTGCTGTAATTCCCTCTCGACCATTTACCATAAAAATAATAACATCCGCTTCATCGATGGCGAGTTCCGCCTGATGACGCATCATTTGAAGTAAGGGCTCATCCCCGACTTCAATTCCACCTGTATCAATCAAATGAAAATGACGATTCAGCCATTCTCCAGTTCCGTATATACGGTCGCGGGTAACACCTGGCTTGTCTTCTACGATCGAAACCCGATCTCCAATCACCCGGTTAAAAATCGTCGACTTTCCGATATTTGGGCGACCTACGATCGCCACTACTGGAATTGCCATCCCAACACCTTCTTTCTCTTCTCTCGCTTCATAGCCGTTCTATTGTACCAAATGAAGCGGTTTTATACCATATCTATCCGTAACATAAAAAAAGTGAACACATTTCGTGTTCACTTTTCACTTCATGATTCAGTTGTATCTCCATCTTTATCGGCAAGATCAGCAACAGAAAAACCTTCGTTTTTATCTGTATACTGTGAATAATCATCTTCTGACGATTCTTCCTGTTCGAGCACGCGGGTCGAAAGGGAAATCTTATGCTCCGCCAAATGGACTTCAAGAACCTTCGCTTCAATTTCCTGTCCTTCTTCCAGTACTTCCGAAGGAGAACCGATATGACGATTCGCGATTTGAGAAATATGAAGCAATCCTTCCACTTGTGGTGCCAGTTCGATAAAGGCACCGAACTGAACGATACGGCGGACACGTCCTTTGACGATGTCTCCCGCCTCGATTTTCCCTTCCATCTGTTGCCATGGACCCGGCTGCGTCTCTTTAATCGATAATTTGACTTTTTCTGTATCCCGGTCGACACCAAGTACTTTAACTTCTACTTTTTGACCTTCTGTGACGATGTCAGACGGACGTTCCACACGGTGATGTGCCATTTCCGAAATATGAACCAAACCATCAACACCGCCAATATCGACGAATGCACCGAAATCAGTCAACCGTTGAACTGTTCCTTCTAAAACTTGTCCAACTTCAAGCTGTTCGAGCGTCTCTTTTTTCTTCACATTCAATTCGCCTTCGACCACAGCCTTGTGCGAAAGAATGACACGATTCTTCTCACGGTCCAGTTCGACAACCTTGACGGCAATCGTCCGACCGATATAATCCGAGAAGTCTTCCACGTAGTGACGTTCAACGAGAGATGCCGGGATGAATCCACGAACACCAATATCGACGACAAGTCCTCCTTTGACGATATCTTTGACGGCTACATCAAAGATTTCACCCGACTCATACTTCGCTTCAACTTTTTCCCATGCCTGCAAGGCATCAACTTCACGTTTGGAGACGACGACTTCTTCGTCTGTAATTTTCTTGACCTTTACTTGTAGTTCATCACCGACTTTAAGCACACCCCGAATATCATCCAAATGGAGACTCGAGACTTCGCTAATCGGCAGGATTGCTTCTGTCTTATATCCGATATCAATGAGCGCTTGCTTGTCTTCAATCTTCACGACCATTCCGGTTACTACCTGGTCCCGATGAATTTCAAAATCAGGCATATCTTTCATTTCTTCGACCATTCCAACACAACCTCCTCACGATGAGTACAAGAAACGTATGACTACGTTTATCCTTCTTCTAACTTCTTACAATTCTGACTATTTGTCAAGGCATTACGCGTGATTGAAGTAGACGGTTTTGATTTCTTCTAAAATCCGCTCGGAAATTGCCTTCGCTGCACCCCGTTGATCTCTTAAATCGGTAATGTCGACCGGCTTTCCGATTACGACATGCATCCGGCGAAACGGACGATAGTCTCCGATGATCGCGATCGGCAGAATTTGTGCCGGCGACCGTAGTGCAAAAAAGCCGACACCCGGTTGAGCAGAAGTGAACTCTCCAGGTGCTGAACGTGTTCCTTCCGGGAAAATCCCGACTGTTTCATCCGTATTCAACAGTTCGATTGTCCGCTTCAACGCTTGGCGGTCGCCCTGTCCCCGTCCCACCGGATAAGTACCGGCGGAAATCATGATTTGTTTTAAGACCGGGACATGAAACAATTCCTCTTTTGCCATGTAGCGGACGGAACGGCTCGTTGGAATCGCACTGACCAAGAAGACAGGATCCCAGTTTGAACTGTGATTGGCGCAAACCAATAACGAGCCTCCTGTTGGAATGTTCTCTTTTCCCGTCACTTTTAAACGGAAAACCGTTTTTGCGATAAGAAGGACAATAAACCGGGCTAACCGATAGACAAAATCGTTCCGTTTCATTTGAGAACACCTTCTGCAAGCTCAGTCAGACGATCCACGACTTGATCGATGTTCATCTCTGTCGTATCCAGATAAATTGCATCATCTGCTTGTTTAAGTGGTGAGACGGTCCGTTCACTGTCTCGTTTATCCCGCAAGGCAATCTCTGCCTGCAATGCTTCTAAATCGCTCTCCATTCCACGGGCGATATTTTCCCGGTGACGCCGACTGGCTCGTTCTTCCACTGATGCTGTCATGAATACCTTTAATTCTGCCTGAGGCAAGACGACCGTGCCGATGTCCCGACCATCCATGACGATGCCACCACGCTCGGCAAGCTTACGCTGGGCAATGACCAACGCGGAGCGAACTTCTGCTTGACGGGCGACAAATGAGACGTTGTTCGTCACTTCATTTGTCCGGATAGCTTCCGTCACTTCCCGGTCACCAATGAAAACACGTTGTCCGTGTTCGCCCGGTGTCAAACGAATATCAAGTGATTTCATTAATTCGCCGAGAACCTGACCGTCCTCTAGATTTAATTTTTGTTCGAGGGCTGCGAGCGTGACGGCACGATACATTGCCCCTGTATCGATGTATACGTAATCCAGATGTGCTGCAAGTTGTTTTGCGATCGTGCTTTTTCCGGCACCCGCTGGTCCGTCTAAGGCAATTTGAATGTTTTTCATGAAAAATCCGTTCCTTCCGTGTTCACCATGTCAAATGGTGCATAGTATCGACCGTTATCATAGCAAAAAAATACGCTCACGTGAATGAATTCGGAACACGTCGTGAATTTTTCATCTGTGCTTGATAACAGTACCGCAACACAAGTTCGCGACTGCGATCATTGATTCGAGTAAATTGAAATGCCAGCTCATACCGCTTTTCTCTCGAATCCACACGCACGAGTTCCGCCAAAACATCAATCGTGTGGGTGATGCCGTCTCCGGTCGGAAGTAAAAACGTCAGTTCCAGTTCTTCGGTCACCTCAACTGGAACTTGATTGGCCAATACCAAAATGCCTCCTGCTGACAAATCCAGCGTCACGGAAGTAAACGGGTCAAACTCCATCTTGTGCGGATGAACCGCTACATCCAATAATTGCGGAACCCGTACGAACTGCCTCCGCTGAACGCGTTGAATCATTTCTTCTTTTGGACGACGCAACGCATACCGTTGCCCACGTAACGGATCATTTTGTCGCTCGACTACTTCTGTCTCAAATCCATACAGTTTACCTTTTTCCTTAAAAAAGTAAAAACCAATCTGTTCTTGATCCGATAGAATAAACGTTTTCAACGTGGATACTTCACTCGGTGCCTCGATCCAAATCAATCGATTCGTCACTGCCGTTACTTTCGTCCGTCCTTGACGGTCTTCCTGATTGGTCAACATGACCAAATCTCCAATTTCTATCATCTAACTCTCTCCCAGTCCATTCGATTCAATTGCTTTTTCCATTGTGCCGTTGGTTCAAACGGTTCGCACTGCGAATTTGATAAAGTCCAATCGTCCATAAAACGATCATAAATAAAATCGGCACAACCGATATACCGTTATTTTCCAATATTAACAAATTAAAGATTATGTGTGCAATAATCGGCATACAGATTGATAACCCCAACCAACGATAAGGGTGAGTCGAAAACTTTGCTTTCCCCATAAAGAATCCCATGATAACGGCGAACAGCGCATGACCGGATACCGGTAACAAGGCACGAAAAATCATATGTTCGACCGTCCCGTTGACCATCAAATATAAAATATTTTCCAGTGTTGCGAATCCTAACGAACATGCGACAGCATAAATGATGCCGTCATAATAATCATTGAACCGTTGATGGATGTAAACGGTATAGAAGACTACAAACCATTTAGCAAACTCTTCCGTAATACCGGAACGAATCAACTGAACCGTTTCCGGTCCCCCAAATTCACTTTGAATGATGTAATCAATGAACATTAAAGGAAAAACAAGCAGAATCCCGAAAATGAAACTACGCAGGATATAACCGACGGGTTCTGATTCATGTTCATGCCTTAAGTAAAAGTATGTCAGCAATGCAATACCTGGGGCAATTCCTGAGAAAACGATTGGTAACACGTCTCCTCCCCCCTTCCTGTTCTTTTAGAATAAAGGTTTCTCGGAGAAAAGAAAACCACACCCCTTGTTTCTCCAAAAAAAAAGGGTACAATGTGAATGAAAATGAACGGAAAGAAGGTGAAGATTGTTCGTCAGACGACGACAGTCCATATTATGAAAAAATTACTCTTGATTCACACCGGGGGCACGATTGCGATGGCCCAAAATCATTCCGGACATGTTTTACCGAATGACATCAATCCGCTCGACGCTTCCTTGCCCCGGGCAACGGATATCGCAGACATCACGACACGCCACTTTTCAAATTTACCGTCTCCACACATCACACCGGAAATCATGTTGCGGCTTGCTCATTTCATTCAAGAAGAATTGCAGGCGGGTTATGACGGAGTCGTCATTACACATGGAACAGATACGCTGGAAGAAACCGCATATTTTCTTCAATTGACGATTGGCGCCCCTGTCCCGATCGTTTTGACGGGAGCGATGCGTTCCTCTAATGAAGTTGGTTCTGACGGTGAGTTCAATCTGATTACTGCGTTGCGGGTCGCTGTCAGCGAGACTGCCCGTGATAAAGGCGTACTGGTCGTCTTCAATGGAGAAATTCATTCGGCGTTTAACGTGACGAAAACACATACCTCTTCCGTGGATACGTTTAAATCCGTTCATTTTGGAAACTTGGGTATGGTGACAAAAGATCATGTTTATTTGTTTAACACACCGCTTCTTAAACCGACACACATGGTTCCGCAATTAAGTAAACGTGTTGCTGTCTTAAAAGTCTACGCGGGCATGGAGCCCGATTTATTGCTCGCTGTCGGGGAACTCGGGTATGACGGGTTGGTCCTCGAAGTACTCGGTCAAGGGAACGTGCCGCCAAGTTTGACCGATGCCATCGAAACACTGACGAAGCAAATGCCGATCGTGATTGTCAGCCGTTGTTTTAACGGAATCGTACAAGATGTATACGGCTATGCCGGCGGCGGTCAACAGCTAAAAGAATTGGGTTTGATTTTCTCAAACGGTTTAAATTCTCAAAAGGCACGGCTCAAGTTAATGATCGAACTCGAGATCGGAGCGCCACGTGCTGCACTTGAAGAATCGTTCCGCGTCGAATAATCTACCAACAAAAGAGAGACGTCCTCTAATCCAGTGGACGTCTCTCTTGTGGTTGACGGCATACCCTGTTACCGCTGTGCCGTTTCCCGTTCAAGTCGGCGAACGAGGTCGTCTGCAATCAATGCCCCGTGAAAACGGCCGTTTTCGATGAAAATTTTATTGGCGTCGTAACCGGCTGCGACGACACCTGCAATGTAAATACCCGTGACGTTGGATTCCATCGTTGTTTCGTCAAACACTGGAATACCTGTCTCCGGATCAATCTCAATCCCTGCATCTGCGAACAGTCCGACATCCGGTGTATACCCGGTCATTGCGAAAACAAAATCAGCCTTGACCGTCAACTGTTCATCGCCAATCGAATACACAACGTTCGTCTCGGTGATTTCTTCAATCGTGGCATCAAAAATCATCTTTACTTTTTCAGCGCGCACCAACGCTTCAAAATTGGGCAACACCCACGGTTTGATCGAAGGGCTGTACGTTTCTCCACGATACAACATCGTTACGCGTGCACCGGCTTTTTCAAGCTCAATCGCTGCATCCACACTTGAATTTTTCCCGCCGACCACCACAACCTCTTGTCCATAAAACGGATGACCTTCTTTAAAATAATGAAACACATGCGGTAACTCTTCTCCCGGTACATTCATTTTGTTCGGCAGACCGTAATAACCGGTTGCAAGAACAATCGAACGGGCTTCACGGGTTACGGTTTGTCCGTTTCGAATTGACGTAACATCAAAACCGTCACGGATTGGACGGACATGCTGTACTGTTTCAAATGGTCGAATGGTAATTTCTTTCCGGCGGACTACTTCCCGGTAATAGACAAGTGCATCCTGTCGTCTTGGTTTCAACTCTTTATTAATGAAAGGCACACCGCCGATTTCTAATTTTTCACTACTTGAAAAAAAGGTTTGATGGGTCGGATATTGATAAATCGCCTCTACGATATTCCCCTTTTCAATCACTTCAACGGATAATCCCCGATCCTGCATTTCAATCGCTGCCGATAAACCGCAGGGACCGGCACCAATGATGATACAATCCAACATATTTCTTTCGCCTCTTCCGCTCGCTTTTTTTACCATCTTAGCAAATCTTTCTAGTCGAAGAAAGAAATAAACCACAAAAAAGCCCACTTCAAAACGAAGTGAGCTTAAAATCCATTACACCCAACCACGGAATCGTGACGCTTCCGCCATTTTTCGGACACCGACCATATAAGCTGCAAGCCGCATATCGACATTGCGTGTTTGTGCCGTCTGGTACACCTGATTAAAGGAGTTGACGAGAACTTTTTCCAGTTTTTCGTGAACTTCTTCTTCTGTCCAGTAATAACCTTGGTTGTTTTGAACCCATTCAAAGTAAGACACCGTCACGCCACCGCTTGAAGCAAGAACGTCCGGAACAATCAAGATTTCGCGTTCCGCCAAAATCTTCGTTGCTTCATTTGTCGTCGGTCCGTTTGCTGCTTCGACGACGATGCTTGCCTTAATATCATGCGCATTATCTTCTGTAATTTGATTTTCGATCGCTGCCGGCACTAAAATATCACATTCAAGTTCTAGCAACTCTTTGTTCGAAATCGTATTTTTAAAGAGCGTTGTGACCGTTCCGAATGAATCGCGGCGATCGAGCAGATAAGGGATATCGAGACCGTTCGGATCATGCAACGCTCCGTACGCATCACTGATAGCAATGACTTTTGCACCCAAATCATGCATGAATTTAGACAGGAAACTGCCTGCGTTACCGAATCCTTGAACGACAACACGTGCGCCTTCAAGCGTAATTCCTTTTTTCGCAGCGGCTTCGCGAATCATGATGGCGACACCTTTTGCCGTTGCCGTCTCACGACCGTGAGAACCTCCAAGGACTAACGGTTTCCCTGTAATGAAGCCCGGTGAGTTAAACTCATCAATCCGGCTGTATTCGTCCATCATCCAAGCCATGATTTGCGAGTTCGTGAACACATCCGGTGCCGGAATATCTTTTGTTGGACCAACGATTTGGCTGATGGCCCGCACATATCCGCGGCTGAGACGTTCGATTTCACGGAAACTCATCTCACGTGGATCACAAATGATCCCACCCTTACCACCGCCGTACGGTAAATCAACGATTCCCGCCTTTAAGCTCATCCAAACAGATAATGCTTTTACTTCAATTTCCGTTACGTTTGGATGAAAACGAATCCCACCTTTAGTTGGACCGACCGCATCATTATGCTGGGCACGATATCCGGTAAAGATTTTCGTAGAACCGTCATCCATCCGAACTGGAATGCGAACCGTCAACATCCGAAGTGGTTCTTTCAGCAGTTCATACATTTCATCCGGGTAACCGAGTTTCTCAAGTGCTTCCTTGACGATTTCTTGTGTTGCTTCGAGTACATTTTTGCGATGATTTGCGTGTTGTTGGTCAGTGATCATTCCAACGTTCCTCCCCATAAGTGGCATCCCCTATGCCGTTTCCTTGTTCGGATAAAGTATACCTTTTTCCGAGCCGTAATGAAAGGGGTTACCACTATATTTGTAAGCGCTTTCTAACATCTACTTCATTTTCACTTTTTACGACTTTCTGTTTCGCCTTGATGTCGTGTCAATGCCAGTTCAATAAATGTTTCGACAAGCTCCGGATAGTCAATACCGACGGCGCGTGCCCCATCCGGGAAAAGACTCGTTGATGTCATGCCCGGCAACGTATTTGTTTCTAAAATGACCGGTTCGCCATCCTCCGGAACAAGGAAGTCTGTCCGGGAATAGCCGGAACAGCCTAACACTTGATGGGCGACGACAGCCCAGTCTTGCAAGATTTGTGTCGTCTTCTCATCAAACTGTGCCGGACAGATATGTTCCGATCCACCAATTGCATATTTCGATTCATAGTCATAAAATTCATTTTTCGGGATGATTTCGATGACCGGCAACGCTTTTTCTTGTCCTTTGGCACCCAAAACCGGCACTGTCACTTCACGGCCTTTGATGAACTGTTCAATCAATACGGCATCATCCGCTTGAAAAGCCAGTTCAATTCCTTGGCGCAATGTCTGCTCGTCCATCGCAATCGTCAAACCATTTGAAGAACCTTCCTGCGCCGGCTTGACGACACAGGGGAATTGATCGTCCCACTGCTTGATTTTTTGTTCGATATCGTCCCCTCGTTCGACTAATACGTCCCGCGCGATGCGGATTCCCGCCTTTTCGAAGTGGACCTTTGAACGGGCTTTATCCATTGCAAGCGCTGATGCCAAAACACCGGATCCTGTATAAGGGATGCCTGCCATTTCCAGCAATGCTTGGACACGGCCGTCTTCTCCAAACTTACCATGAAGTGCGATAACTGCCGCTTCCACTCGTAAATTCAAGATTTCTTCTGCCCGATCTGGATGAAAATCGACGGCGACGACTTCATGCCCTTTACTTTCGAGCGCCTCCACCACCGATTTTCCGCTATTTAAAGAAACTTCACGTTCACCAGAAATTCCGCCAAACAATACTGCCACTTTCATCTTGTTCACTCCTTCATCTTACGTTCAATGCTTATCATACCATCACTTTTTGTATGAAAAAACACAAAATAGTACCAAGAATGATTCAGAGAAACAAAAAGCCACTTCTCCGCATGGTGTCGGTGAAGTGACTGAGTCATTTTATGTTGGTAATAATCACGTTGTACTCACGGTGTAAACGTGTTTATCAATACCGAGACCGCTTGCTTCCCGATGATTGTCTTTCCGTATTCTGCCATGACAAGCGGACTTTTAGGACTCGGTACCCCGTACTCAGACAGGATTGTCGTCACCGTCTGCTCGACAGTTGGTTGCATCTGCTCCTGGAAATAAAGATAATAGCGGTTCTCGTAAAAATAGAGCGTTGCACCGGTTTCTGTCTTATTTATATGACGGCTCAATCCATGACTGGCTTGGATGACATCTTCGAACTGGTTCAGTTCATAAAGAACGTGATGTACGATATCCACTGTCATCCGGATTTCAACTTGATCAAATTCTTCAAATGTTTCTTCCGGCAACACACCGTCACGCCGCACATCAACCAACATACCGTCGTTCGGGAAAAAAGTCACAAAGAAATCCAGTGTCCCGACTGCTTGAAATCCGTAGTTTGATTCGGCTTCTTCCAAAAGAGTACGCAACAAGATTTGTCCTTTACCGACAGCTAATGTTTCCGGTCGTACATCATGTACCGCTAGTTCTTGTCTTGATACAAACACCCGTAAATGACCTTGTTTAAAGTGCTCAAACTTCATCTTCGACCCCTCCAATGACCCGGCAGAGTACACATTCTCTCCGTTCGATATGACTCACACTATACACCAGTTGTCGGAGTGAGTCGACTCAACCAACTTTTCCATGCGCTGTCATCTGTTCCGAGCAACATATCGCCGTACTTTTCCGGATGTTGGTCGACCGCATATCCACCGAGACCAATTACTGTTCGCGGGACTTGTCGTTGAATTTCTGATACTGCTTCGTCTAAGTCGTTCAAATGATCGGAAATCGTACAGGACAAGACGATAGCTCGTGGAGTCAATTGTTTCGTGACCGTCACGAGATCCAATACCGGAATACCTGCCCCAAGAAAAATCACATCGAACCCTGACTGGCGTAAATATAACGTAAAAAAGAGCAGACCGAGCTCATGCTCTTCTTCCGGCGCACAGACACATAAAATACGCGGTAAAAAGGGGTTAATCGGCATCTGTAAAGATAATGTCGAAAGCCGCGCACGTAAAAAAGCCGTGGCAAAGTGTTCATGCGCAATCGTGATTTCTCCCTTTTCCCACTTCATTCCGATTTCATGCAACAAAGGACCGACGATGTCTTGAATCACTTTATCAAAACTAAACATCGAGAACGCTTTATTCATAATATCGTGGGCATGCCGTTCTTCAAAATTCGTAAGTGCTTCAAACAATTGCTCCCGAAGTTCCACTCCGTAATCCGTCGGAATCTCGGTGCGGCTTACAGGCATTTCATATAATTGAATGGCTTTTGAAACGGACAGCCCTTCTTTTTGTTTATCCACAATCCAACGCAACTTCGCAACATCGTTATCGCTATAAATACGATGTCCCGCTTCACTGCGATCCGGATCCAATACTTGATAACGCCGCTCCCAAGCACGAATGGTCGTCGGATTGAGTCCCACCAATGCAGCAACTGCCTTGATATTGTATTTCCCACGATCCATGCATCGTGCCTCCTTTCTTCTTCCTTTTAGTATACCCGTAAAGGAAAAAAATCGCTGTTCACAATGTGCGTTTACATCATGAAACCGATGGAGACAAATGCAATGATGATCGTAATCATCAAAACCGTGAGGGTAATCGCTAATGGATTTTTTGCAAACGGTTGTTTTAACCGTTCGTTGCGAACATGTTCAATTCTTGCAGAGCGTGGTGGTAACGTCGTTCGTTGATGATCGTCCTGTCGATTTTTTCGCTGATCGTGTTTACTCAATTTCATCACCTTTTCTGAATAATAAGGAATACTACTAGTTTACACTGAATGGCGGGATGAAAAAAAGACTTCTTCTAATCGGCGTTTCCAGTCCAGTTGTTCGGTTTCCGTCTCGATGAGCGGTGCATCCGTCGTCAGTGTGCCGCAGTTGTCACAACATCGGTCCTGAATGATGGGAGGTTCTCCAAAATGCTGTAAAATAAAAGCGCGGCGACATGACGTATTTTGAATATAATTTATCATTTGCATGAGTTCACGTAAACGTATTTTTTTACGCTCTTCTTGCCATCCGATGATGTCCTCCTGAGTTTTCCCTTCCATCAGCTGACTTTTCAGCAACCGGTAGGCCGGTTCGTCGGGATCTAATCGAAGACGGCGCTCAATAGCGTCAAACGATTCTCCTTGATGACGCAATCGTGCCACCTGATCAATCCAAAGCACCGATGCGTATTGCTTGTCGACTAAAAAATGCTGCAGCTGTTGATCCCCCGGGGAAAATAATAAAATCGCCGTCGACAGTTGTCCATCCCGTCCGGCTCGTCCGACTTCCTGCATATAGGCTTCAATCGTCGCAGGCATCGTGTAATGAATGACTGTCCGGACATTTCCTTTATTGACCCCCATTCCAAATGCACTTGTGCAGACGAGACAGTCGATTTCGTCATGCAAAAACTGTTGTTGGATGAGCTGTCGGTCTTCTGCTTCGAGACCAGCATGATAATACGCGGCATGTGGTAGAAAGAAGGCAATCCGTTCCGCCTCTTTCCGTGTTGTCGTATAAATGACACACGGGCGATTCACCGTCTTTAAACGAGTTTGTAACACTGCATCTTTTTCACTCGGATCAGTGTGCTCGACGATGAATTGAATTTCCGGTCGATTCACGGAGTGACGAATCCGTTCGGGCTGTTCGAGTGAAAGTCCCGCTATGATATCGTGCTCCACTTGACGTGTCGCCGTTGCTGTCAAGGCCAGGCAAGGCGGATTTCCAAGCCCACGTCGAATCGGCCCCAGTTTGGCATAATCCGTTCTGAATTCGTGTCCCCATTGCGAAATACAATGGGCCTCATCGACAACAAATAAGTTGATTTTGACTTCTGCAAGTCTTCTTTGGATTTGCGGTACGGCTAATTGCTCGGGAGATAGATACAGATAACGCAACTGATCCACCTGACGTAAAATCTGTTCTTTTTGTTCGCGACTTTCAAGGGACGTCAATTTAGCAACTGAACGTTCGCCCCGGCTTTTAATCTGCATGACTTGATCTTCAATCAAAGAAAGCAACGGGGACAAAATCAACGTCAGACCGTCTGACTGAAGGTAGGACGGAAGTTGATAACAGATAGACTTCCCTCCACCTGTCGGCAAGATAGCGACTGTATCTCGTCCCGCAAGCACCGCCTCAATGATTTCCCGTTGTCCATCTCGAAATTGATCGTACCGGAAGATTTTTTTCAGTACGTCCTCCATCATGAACCAGCCACCTTTCTTGCCAAGATGATCCGAATTTGAAAATAGTCAAGTTCCTGCTTTAACGCTTGTTTGATTCGTTTTAACGAAAACGTCTGCAATTGATCGGAAATCGTAATGACTTCCTGGTATTGTGCGTCCCCCACGAATTGTTCAATTGGAAAAACAGACGCATACATTGCAATTTCGACGAGATGATCTTCCATCGTACTTTTTTTCAAATGCCGCTGTTGTGCAATTTGCGGGACACTGTATCCGTTTTTGAGTAATTCCCAAGTTTTTTGGGCGGATTGGGTCATTTTTGTTTGTTCAATATCCTGACCTAAAGACAGGATCAGACTATTTTCCGGTAACTTGCGTAAACATTTTCGCCACGCCATGATGAACTCGAGCTGTAACGAAAGCGGGTCCGTGTTTAAACGGACACTTAATTGCGGAAACGATAACCCGGTCTTTTGTCCGGACAACCGATAGCTGAGTAGAACCGCTTCCCGTTCCGTCAATTCAGATAAGGCGGATTCTAACTCAGCGTGCGCATGCGTTAACCAGTGTGACCGTTCTGGTACTCGTTTGATGTATTGTCTGACCCAGTCTTTTACGGCACTATCTTGTTGGATCGGGACAAAAAAAATCTGTTGTTCCAAACACACGACGGTTTGAATCAATAAGCTAGTCCGTTTCCACAGGTGAAGCGGATATCCCCGCAGTTCCCCGCCTAAATCATCCAGTAAAAAAGGACCGTCCACCTGCTTTCGTCCCGCTTCCGTCACCATCAACGTCTGTTCCCGCTGAATCCAACCAGCCTGTTCGAGTTCTTGCAACACTTGTTCAAATCGTTTTATTTTTAAAGGAAGCATTCCAAACACAGCTTCCAAATTATAAAAGTGAGCATCCTGCAGGGACGTGGCAGATCGTTTCCCTTGTAAAAGATGAAACAAACTGCGATCCGTCCGTTCGTTTCGCAGACGAACGATGGCTTCCATCACTATCCGCTGTAATACTGTCTGTTCCATGCCGTTCCTCCTTTGATCCCGTCTCAATCATCTGTTGACGAATGATCGGCAAAACAGAATTCGTACATTTGTTCTTATTTTACATTTTCCCGTCAAATTACGCCATATGAAAGCCGCTAGGCAAAAGGCGTGCGTAATTTTCAAAAATTAAATCGTCGTTTCACACACTTCTCTCTCTTCCTCATTGAAATGCATGGATGAGTCCGATACAATGACTTATAGATGAGAACAGTACTTAGTTTCCAATGTTTTCGAATCGAAAGGAGAATGACCGATGGCTAAATTTACAATTGTTGACAAAGACACATGTATCGCATGTGGAGCTTGCGGCGCAGCTGCCCCTGATATTTATGATTATGATGATGAGGGCTTGGCTTATGTCATTTTAGATGATAACAAGGGAACAGCTGAAATTCCAGAAGCGTTATTTGATGATATGATCGATGCATTCGAAGGATGCCCGACGGATTCCATCAAAGTAGCCGATGAATCGTTTGAAGGCGACGCTTTAAAATACGAATAATGTTCGATTCATCAGTCTGCTCTTGCATGAGCAGACTTTTTTTGTAAAAAAAATCACTTTCCTACGATAATCGTAGAAAAGTGATACAAACAGGACCTGTTATCGTTTTCCTTTGATATACGGTACACCAACAGCTTTCGGTGCATCCGCCCGCCCTACGACACCAGCAAGTGCCAGAATCGTCAGCAAGTATGGTGCAATCAACAAGTACACTTGTGGAATCTGATCAAGAAGCGGTAACTGTTGCCCGATGATCGAAATCGCTTGAGCAAATCCGAAGAACAAGGCTGCTCCCATCGCTCCGAGTGGATTCCATTTCCCGAAGATCATTGCCGCGATAGCGAGGAACCCTTGTCCGAGAATCGTTGTCACACTGAAGTTCAATGAAATGGACGTCGCGTAGACAGCGCCGGCAAGACCACCAAAACCACCTGAAATCATGACACCGATGAAACGCATTTTCGTAACGTTGATTCCCATCGTATCCGCTGCCATCGGGTGTTCCCCGACAGAACGAAGACGAAGACCAAACGGTGTTTTAAAAATGACATACCAGGCGACAAACGCTAATGCAATCGCAATGTACGACGTGTAGTAGACGTTAGCGAAAAACATCTTGAGTACTGGAATATCTGATAAAAACGGAACGTTTTCCTTCGAAATCCGGTTCGGAATCGAATCCGTCTGTCCTTTTCCATAGAACGCACGTACAAGGAAAATCGCCAGACCAACGGCTAACATGTTAATTGCTACTCCAAGAACCGTCTGATCGGCACGGAACAAAATTGCCGGAATCGCGAGGAACAATGAGAACACTGCGCCGACGACGATTGCAATCAGCATGGCAATCCAAGGACTGGCAGCGCCTAAGCCCATCTTCGACAATGTCAAGGCTGAGACGATACCTGAGAATGCGCCCATGACCATGAGCCCTTCAAGTGCGATGTTGACGACACCCGAACGTTCACTGAAGATTCCACCAAGCGCCGCAATGATCAACGGAGCCGAATAGGCAAGTGCGATCGGTACGATAATATACAGTACTTCTAAAAAGCCCATTATTTATCGGCTCCTTTCACTTTTTTATCTTCTGATTTCTTGACCGTGAACTTCTCGATCAAGAGACGGATCGCGTAACCAGAAGCGACGAAGATGATGATAAACGCAATGATAATTTTAATTAATTCAGGCGGGATGCCGATTTGTTGCATCGAAAGACCACCGATATTCAGACCCGCAAACAGTAAAGCCGCGAGGACGACGCCAATTGGATTGTTGGCACCCAGTAAGGCTACGGCAATCCCGTCAAATCCAACGCCCGTAAATGACGCATTCAACGTCATGTTCTGGAACGTCCCTAACCCTTCCATTGCTCCGGCTAGTCCAGCGAACACACCCGAGATGACGAATGAAAGAACGATGTTTTTGTTGACACCCATCCCGGCATATTCTGCTGCACTCTTATTGAAACCAACTGCCCGTAATTCATAACCGAGCGTCGTTTTCCAAAGAATGAACCAAAAGACGAGTGCTGCCAGGACAGCAATAAAAATTCCATTATGAAGACGTGAGAAATCCGTCAGTTCTTGTAAAAACGGTGACGCAAGAGAAGCTGATTCTTTAACGGATTCCGTCCGTTCGTTCTCAATTCCGATGACATGACGCAAAATATCGTTTGTCACATACAGGGCGATGTAGTTCATCATAATCGAGGTGATAACTTCGTGAACGTGGAATTTCGCTTTTAAGATCCCTGGGATTGACGCCCAAAGCGCTCCAGCAAGTCCTGCTCCAATCAGAGCAAGCGGCAAATGAATCGCTGTCGGGAGATCAAACTCAATCCCAATCCAGACGGCAACCATCCAGCCGACCAAAACTTGTCCTTCGACTCCGATGTTAAATAATCCTGTCCGGAAGGCGAAGGCAACAGCAAGACCAGCAAAAATCAACGGAGCAGCCGCTCGTAATGTTTCCCCGATGCTGTAGGGTTCACCAAAGATGCCGTAAAACAATTGATCAAATCCGTCAACCGGATTGTAGCCACCAGCCAGCATGACGATCGCACCAACGACCATCCCTAAGATGATGGAAAGAATCGGAATCAATATTCCGTAAAAACGTTCCAGTTTCATGAACGACCGACCTCCTCTTTCTTACCGCCGGCCATCAAGAAGCCAAGTTCGATTTCATTTGTTTCTTTAGGATCAAGGAAGGCAACTGTACGTCCTTCGTAAAGAACAGCAATCCGGTCGGATACTTGCAGAATTTCTTCCAATTCAAATGAAATCAATAGAACAGCCCGACCTTTTTCTCGTTCCAGAACCAATTGTTCATGAATGAATTCAATCGCTCCGACGTCTAGTCCACGTGTTGGTTGTGCCGCAATCAGTAAGTCAGGTGAACGGTCCACTTCACGGGCAATGATCGCCTTTTGTTGGTTTCCGCCTGACAAGGCACGGGCAAATGTTTCTGGACTTGGAGTTCGGACGTCGAACTTCTCGATTAAAGTTTTGGCTTTTTCCATGACCTGACCGTAGTTCATGATGCCTGCTTTTGAATACGGTTTTTGATAATACGTTTGTAACACCATGTTGTGTCCGATTGAATAGTCAAGGACGAGACCATGTTTATGACGGTCTTGTGGAATATGTCCGACTCCTGATTCCGTCACTTTTCGTGGTTTTAAGTTTTTAATCGATTTATTGTTGAGGAAGATTTCACCGCTGTCCGCTTTACGCAAACCGGTGATGGCTTCAATCAATTCTGTTTGTCCATTTCCGTCAATCCCAGCGATCCCGACAATTTCACCGGCGCGGATATCAAGATTCAATCCGTCTACTGCCTTGATACCACGGCTGTCTTTGACGACTAAGTCCTTAATATCCAATACAAGTTCTTGTGGAGTTGCCTTGGAATACTCCGCATTAAAGTTTACTTCCCGCCCTACCATCATCTCAGCTAATCTTGATTGCGTCATCGTTTCATCGATGTCAACGGTTCCGATATATTTACCGCGACGAATCGTCGTACAGCGATCGGCGACTTCCATGATTTCCTTCAATTTATGGGTAATCAAGATAATCGATTTCCCTTCAGCAATCAATCGATTCATGATTTGAATCAATTCTTTGATTTCTTGCGGAGTTAAAACAGCAGATGGCTCATCGAAGATTAGAATATCAGCACCACGGTACAATGTTTTTAAAATTTCAACACGCTGTTGCATCCCAACCGAAATATCTTCGATTTTAGCATCTGGATCAACGGCAAGACCGTATTGCTCCGAAATTTGACGGACTTTTTCACGTGCCGCTGCTCGGTCGATTTTCAGACCGGCTTTCGGTTCTGCACCCAAGATGATGTTTTCTGTTACTGTGAAATTTTGAACGAGCATGAAATGTTGGTGTACCATTCCGATCCCCAGATCATTCGCAACGTTCGGACTCGTAATATTCACTTTTTCACCACGTACACGAATCTCTCCAGCCTCAGGCTGATACAAACCAAATAAGACGTTCATCAGCGTCGATTTTCCGGCACCGTTTTCACCAAGTAAAGCGTGAATCTCACCTTTCCGAAGCTGGAGCGTGATGTTATCATTTGCGACGAAACTGCCAAACTCTTTTCGTATGTTTAGCATCTCAATGACGTATTCCAAGAAAATCCACTCCCATGTTTAGTTTAAAAGGGGAGGCCGCAGTACTAGCGACCCCCGCTTCCAGTTTATTTCAGTGACGCTTCGTATTCTTTGTACTCGTCGTCAGTAGCCGGAACTTTGATGTCACCAGCGATGATTTGCTTTTTGAAGTCTTCCACTTTCGTCAAGACGTCTTTCGCTACATTGTCTTGTGATGGTGCGATATCAACTCCGCCGTCTTTGAGACCGAACTCAACGACTTTACCTGCTGGGAAGTTACCGTCTTTTGTATCTTTTGCTACTTGTTCAACTGCTGTATCCACACGTTTGACCATTGATGTCAACGTAACGTTTTCTGGCATACCTTCTTCAACTTGGTCACGGTCTACACCGATTACCCAAACATCTTCGCCGTTTTTCTTACGGTTTTTCGCTTCTGTGAAGACACCTTGTCCTGTTCCACCAGCAGCATGATAGATGACATCGACTTTTTTACCGTACATCCCTGAAGCGATAGCTTGTCCTTTTTCGGCAGCGTTAAAGTCTTCTGCGTATTGAACTTCGATATCAGCATCTGGATTAACAGCTTTAACGCCGGCTTTAAATCCACTTTCGAACTTTTTGATCAAGTCCGAGTTAACACCACCGACGAAACCAACTTTGTCTGATTTCGTTGTCAAACCGGCAACGACACCAACGAGGAATGATCCTTCGTTTTCTTTGAAGACGATTGAAGCAACGTTTGGTTTCTCAACGACCATATCGACGAGTGCAAAGTTGTTGTCTTTAAATTGATCCGCAACTTTACCGATATCTTCCGCCATCAAGAATCCGATACCGAGAATCAGGTCGTATTTCGCACGTGCCAATTGCTGAAGGTTCGGTTGATAATCCGATTGTTTCGCCGACTGGAGATACTTGTAGCCTGTACCTTCTTTTAAGTCGTTGTCTTTACCGAATTTTTGAATACCTTCCCACGCTGATTGGTTGAACGACTTATCGTCAACACCGCCTGTATCTGTAACCATACCTACTTTGAAGCCTGCTTTTTCGTCCCCGCCGCTTGAATCTTTCGAATCATCGTTACCACCACATGCTGCGAGTACCGAACTCATTGCTAAACCTGTTGCTGCTAATGCGAGAAGTGACTTCTTTTTCATCTGAAATAATCCCCTTTCGAATATGGTCATACAAAGTTCCTGACTACGTCAAGCACCTGAGGCTGGTGATGAGGAGCGTTACGTAGGTAGGCGGAAAGCGCTTTCAGTAAACCTCTTAAAACAAGTGGTCAGACACGCTTACGGATGACATGGAAATCGAACTTATCCGCACGGAAATAGTTCGCTGAATAAAGAACGGATCGATCGAGCTCATCATAATGCGTTTGCCGCAAGACGAGTAACGGTTGGTCCGTATGTAGTTGTTCAGCGATCTTTGGATCAATCCGCGGCTCGATATGCGTAACCGCATGTGTGACACGACGTCCTAATTCTTTTTCTAGTGCGTCAAACAGAGATGTCGAAGACGTAAACTGCTCTTCATTTTTAATATAATGGCTTGGAATCTTATCGACACAATAGACGACAGGAATATCTCCTGCAAGTCGGATCCGTTCGATTCGATACACCAGTTCATCCGGATCCAGTTGAAAACGTTCCCGGTCCCGCTCGGTTGGTTGCACCATTTCTGATGACAATACTTCAGATGTCGGAATCATACCCGCCCGGGCAATCATTTCCGTAACGCTGTACAGTTCTTCGATTCCTGAAGTAAACGGTGGTCTTGCATTGATAAACGTACCGACACCGTGTTTACGGATGACGATGTTCTCATCTTCAAGAATTCGTAAAGCCTCTCGAAGAGTCGCTCGACTAACGCCAAGTTGCTTTGAAAGTTCAAACTCTGAAGGTAGTTTCTCGCCTTCCTTGTAAACGCCGTCATCGATGTCGGACTTGATTTTTTCAATCACACGTAAATAAAGCAAACGATGATCTAATTTAATCGACATGACGCATCTCCATCCTCTATCTAGTTGTAACCAGTGCTCAGACTTCTGACGTATGAGAACTCCAGCCAAGATAAGTATATGATGCCGGACACAATCCTGCAATCATTTTGTAACAGGTTAGAAGTCTGACTTCTGGCGCTTTTGTAACCCTTTTCATAACGCAAATGGGATTGGAAGAAAATAGGGCATTCTACCTAAGAATACCCGTTCTCTTCCCGTCTCTTATTGTTCAGGAACGACTGTTTTTTCTTTTATGACCGCCTGTTTCGCTTGTTCGACCTTTTCAAGTGTTTTCTCGGACAACTTGTCTGATTCCACTAGATCCACACCTTGTTCTTTTAAACCGTAACGAATGGTCTCGCCGCCTTTTAGTTTCCCGTCTTTCGCAGCAGTTGCCGTATCCTGAACGGCACGATCCACTCGTTTGATGACAGATGTCAGCGTTACGTCTTCCGGCATGCCTTCTTCTTTTTGATCGCGGTCGACACCGATTACTGCGACCTCTTCACCGTTTTTCTTACGGTTCTTCGCTTCTGTGAAGACACCGTTTCCTGTACCGCCGGCTGCCGGGAAAATAATATCGGCTCCTTTACCGTACATACCGGCTGCGATTGCCTGTCCTTTTTCTGGAGCTGCAAAATCTTCTGCGTATTGTACGTCCACTTTGATTTTTGGATTCACTGATTTTGCTCCGGCTTCGAAACCGGCACGGAAACGTTCGATGACATCCATCTTCATTCCTCCGACAAAACCGATATGGTCCGTTTTTGTCTCCATCGCAGCTACAATTCCAGCAAGATAAGCGCCTTCATTCTCTTTGAACGTAATCGACGTGACATTTTTACCCGGTACGACATTATCGACGATGGCAAATTGTGTGTCTTTAAACTGTTTGGCTACCGCTTCAATATCTTCATTAAACGTATTTCCAATTCCGAATACTAAGTTTTCACCACCACGTGCAAGACGAGATAAGTTAGGTTGATAGTCTTGTTGGGATTTTGACTGAAGATACGAATAGCCATCATTTTGCTTCAGCTGTTGTTCCTTTCCGTATGCTTGAAGACCTTCCCAGGCCGATTGGTTAAACGATTTGTCGTCGATTCCACCTTTATCTGCGACCATCGCTACAGAAAACTGATCTTTTTTACTCGAACTGTTTTCTTCCGATCCTCCACATGCTGCCAAACCAACTGTTGCAACAGTCATTGCTGATACGAACGCATACTGTTTTTTCATCTTCTCCATCTCCTCTTCCTATTATGTGAGCGCTTTCATTATCTATTTGTGAAAAAGCCGCTCACGCACCGTTATACGGTACGCCAACTCATATGATTGAGTATGACAAAGATATTCGTTAAAATCAACAGACGTCTGACAACTATTTGTATGAAAACGGTTTAAGTTTTATTTTTTAGTTTGCTTCCTATAAAAAAAGGGAGA
>NZ_JBHFFC010000004.1:0-20943 GCF_043359615.1 Exiguobacterium sp. S22-S28
AAATAATTATTCTTAAAACCCTTAAAGTTGATCGTATATTCGTAGGATGTTGGGTTTACCTTATCTTCCGGTAATGATAATTTTCTTCGATTCCAAACATCTTTTTCCCATTCTTCCCCATCAAAATAGAAGTCCTCATAGAATTCCATAAACTGCTTAAGATGAGTAACGTAATAGGAATTCGCATGTACAGTAACTTTCTGCTGATTTACATCAAGTTTGTAATTAGTAGTCGTAGTTTTTACTTTTTGTTCTGTTAAGTAGGTCCGGTATTCTGTCAAAGCTTTTTTTATAGGCACTTCGGTTATCGATGTAATATTAGGATATTTTAAATTTAAAAATCCCATCATCCGGCTTATCACTGTTCCCTTTCTAATCCAAACGGATTTTGCATTCCAAGCTCCATTATTCAAGTGAAGGTAATAAAAATATTTTAATTCTGTTTTCAACCAGACATTTTCCACCTTATCGAAATTTACCCAACGATTTCTTAGTGACGGATTCTTACTTAACTCAATTGCACTAGGATGCGGACAAATTCTTATATCCCATCTATCTGCTGCCCAATAACCTTTTAAAACACTTGTCATATTAGCTATTTTTTTATTAATCTCTGTACTAGCGATAAGCTTTCGATTAGTTGCTACACTTGGAAATTTCATTGTCATGTTTCTCTCCCTTGAAGATACTTTTTATATTCATTCTTCATATCTTGATCAGAAAGATGAACATACGTATCAAGTGTTGTTTGTACATGGGCATGCCCTAATCTTTTTTGTACATATGCAGCATCCCATCCACTTCTAATAAGCTCTGTGGCATGCGTATGACGTAATATATGGGCAGTGAAAGTAATCCCTGTCCGTTTTCCTAGTCTTCTTATTAAGTCTAATACACTTTGATATTTTAGAGGGTGGCCAAAATAAGAATCTTTAAGATTAATAAATATATAATCATGATCTAAATCTTCCCCATATTCATGTACTAAGTAATCGGTATATAATGCCATTAATTCCTTACTTACATCAATAGTTCTTTCTTTTTTAAGTTTAATATAAGCTCCATTTTCATTATGATCTCTTGGCCTGATGTTAATCTGGTTATCCCATGTTGAAATATCTTCAATACGAAGGGATAATGCTTCTCCTATCCGAAGTCCCCCTTCATACATAAGCATAATAAGTAACTTATCTCTTTTGGTATGACATGCCTCAATTATTGCTTTGACTTGTCCATGTTCTAATACTTGTACAAGTTTCTTTTTGACCCTAAGCTTTAAAATATTTTTTTTATAGGATCTACCTTTAGAAATATGGTGAAGAAACCCCTTAAAGTTTCTTCCTCTTGCTTCTTTAGACATATCTATAGCTTTAAAATTTTCTGTGCGATTTAAATACTCTAAGAAACTAGTTACAGCGTTAAGTATGGAATTAACTGATGTTTCCTCTCTTTTAGCCTTCTTTGGTTGTATATCTATTACCTTTAAATGCCCTGCTGGATTTCTTAACCATCCTACAAAGTTTGCTAAATCCTCAAATTGTAAATCTCCTAATTCGATTCTACTTTGGCTCATAAATTCATAAAACAGCTTGAGATGATAACAATATGTTTTAATGGTATTTGGAGCTTTGCCCGTATTATCCAAGTACTTTATAAATCGCTTAACCGGTTCTATCACTTCAAATTCTTTATCTAGCAGTATGTATAACGGATATGATTTTTCCTCCACAATTACTTTCTGAACCTTCATCTTTCCACCACCTTTAAATACTTTAACTACTATTAATAATACCCTTATATATTTAATAGTTAAAGCACTGTAATTAAAAAATCCTAAACTTCGAGTACTTAGAGTACTCTAGTTTAGGATACTATGTTTAATAAATCGGCGCTCGGATGGTTATGACAGATTACAAATGAAGCACAGTTACTTAGAATAAGAGGTTTGAAAACCTCTCTAGGCGTAACAATCGAAGAACTGAGCGATCCCATATGCGCTCTGTTAACCATATTAATTTTATTCTTAGTGCTTAAACCGATTACTAGTAGAACTTCGCGATCTTCATCACCGATATAAAACGAAGCTAAATTGGCGACGTCGTTAGGACCACTAATCGGAGTAGCAATTCGTCCCTTTCGAACCTTAGTTTCTTGAACAATTCTAACTACTTCTACGACTGACTCTAGCATCATAAATGACATTCCTCTTTTCGTTTTTTATGTCTTCGAATTTGGTAATACTCTTGGTGTTACTAGCTTTCCCTCCCTCACCTCCTATATCTATTATAACACCAAAAGTATAATTTTACACTATTTTTAAACTAAAATTAGTTAAATTATTTCACTTTCATCGATAAAGAAAAACGTTCCATCTAACTTTGCTTCAGCAATCAGATTAAGCATATTTTCAATCTTGTCTAAAAAATCTTCTTCGTTTGCAGATATTTCTTGAGTACACCACAAGTACTGTTTTAGTGAGTCGTAATCTGCTTTCAAACAATGATTGATGAATCCTAAGACTGTAATCTCTTGAACTTTTTTCAATGGTTTTCCTCTTTTCGTTTTTGATATTTTCGAACTTGGTTTTTTCCGTCTTTGTCTCCTCGGGGCGCTTAAAAGGCCTCACTAGGCTTATTTTTGCCGGTTTGGCACCGTATGCGGACACTCGCTGCCTACGACGTGTCAAGGGAGCTTTTGAGGAAACTTTTATTCTCCGATTTTCAGAGAATAATACAAAGTTTTCGTCCCTTGATGAGGAGTCCAGGTCTAGGGGCTGGAGGATCCCGAGAAGCGAAGCGGAGGCTCGGGTCCTCCATCTCCAGCCCTGGTCAGGGAAGTGTACGCTCCGAGGGGCAAATCGGAAAAATGCTCTCGTCCGGCGTTGGCCGGACTTCCTTTTTAATGCTAGCGTTAACGATAGTGCTAGCGTAATGCTCTTGACTTTGACTTACGCTCCGTGGCTGCCGTCAAACGATGGACAGGAACGTACGGATCCTAGCGTCCTTGGACGCTTAGGGAACGTCGTTATCGGCCGGAGTAGGCTGTCAGCGGTAGTTAGGTCCTGTCAGCATCTATATGCGCTACAGGACCTTCTATGAGCCCTATCAAAAAGAAATCTTTACATGCTATGATTTAAGATGAAAAGGCCGAGGGGGATCATTGAAATGTACAAAAAATATCAAGTTTTTATTTCATCGACATATACTGATTTAATTGAAGAACGTCAACAAGCCGTTGAAGCTGTATTAAATGCAAATCATATTCCAGCTGGTATGGAATTGTTTAAAGCTGGTAGCTTAGATCAACTTCAAACTATAGAACGGTGGATTGATGAATCTGATATATATATGCTGATTTTAGGTGGTCGATATGGCACCTTAGAACCTAAATCTAAAAAAAGTTATACACATTTAGAGTTTGAATACGCTTTGAATTCGGGTAAACCAATTTTTGCACTTGTACTTACAGATGACATGCTGAAAGTGAAATCTTTAGGGTCAAATGTGAGAGATGAAGATGTTTATGAAAAAATGAACCACGAAAAATATTTGGAATTTAAAGAATATGTTGCAGGTCACAATCGTGTTGTTTCTATGATTAAGAATATTGACCAAATTAAAGCTGAAGTATTTGGATCTATTAACGAAATTGAACGATTCAATCGTTTAAAGGGTTGGATTCGAGAGGATGATCCATCATTAGTGAAAAATAATGATAACCTCGAACAGAAAACGAAAGATTTGATCGATACAAATAAACAATTGATGACGAGAATAAAAGAACTTGAACAATTATCAACTTCGTCTTTACAAATTGGAGAGTATACTTATGATGAAATCTTAAATGCTTTAACAAGTAAGTATGTACAATTGGACGAAGAGTTTTTGAACCAAATGAATCATGAGATGACTATGAATCCAACGCTATTACAGCTTCTTTTACAGAATTTACTTACTCTTCTTAATGGTATTCCTACAGGAACGAAGGATCCTGTTGGTCTGTTGTTACTCGATAATTTAATTCCTGTTCTTCTCTCTTTAGATATGGTCGAACTTAAAGACATTGAACTTATAAATCTGGGTCCATTCAAATTTAAAAAATGGACTTTAAATAAGAATGGACGTACTTTTATAGGAAAAATTCAAGTAGGTACAATAGATGTTTCGGGTCATGTGTGACCCGAAACAATCCGTGATTGAATTTTAAGTTTTTTTTGCAACTTCAAAAAAAAGGTTATGTCTGAATCATTCTCAATATCTATTTCTTCATGTAACCATTCTAAACTTCCTTTTTCAGAATAAAAATCAGCTTGCCAAGTTTCTGAATGAACAAAGACAATTCCATCACATACTTCAAGTAGGGGTGTCCACTCAAAAATATCCCAGCAAAATGCTGTAACAAACTGAAGAAAATCTTCTTCAGTTTGTATTTCGATTACTTCTTCATTCCCGATGGTATATCTGACTTCTAACAGATTCATAGTGTGTTCTCCTTAGAACTGATTTACTAGCAATTAAGCTAGTAAATCAGTTCTTCCTTTCTTCTCTTTTGTCCAAATAGAAATGAGGAGTTCTTGAACATTATCAATTGATACTGATTCATATTGATGTGTTGCTACTCTTTCAAGCTCCCAATTAAAAATGTCATCAATGACATTCACTTTACTATCTGATTTAAGAATGAAATCGGTGACGTGAAACAGATAATCATTACCTAAGAAATTCACTGAGATTTTTTTGCCTTTTCTATCGACATGATAACCAGTTCCTCCATATTCATAGATGAGCTTTTGAGATATTTCACTTCTTAGATGTTCAAACGACGAATACATATGATTCACTCCTTTTGTTGATTCGAGGACCATCTCCCCTGTTCGAAGTCTGTTGAGTGAACGTAATGATTTTGTGGCAAGGAAAAAGTGCAAAAAAAAATACGCTTTAGCGTAACTGATTGGAATATTTATTAGGTTCAGTGAGACTCCGGGGATCAGAGGAGTCAAAAATCTAGCGTAGCTATCAGAATTTTTGACGACGCATGAGGTCGAGGAGTTTCCTGGTTCTTATAAATCATGGAATGAAGGTTTTATTTTTCACCCTTGCCACAAAATCATAGTGAACTAACGTGACAAGAACAGGGGGCCTATGCTTTTGTTTTTGAAACATCAACTAGGAAAACGATTAGCTTAAAAATAAATCGCACGCTCGATGCGTGCGAAAAATCAATTCAATAGTAATACGTAGTATTACTTCCATTCGAAGAGAAAGAAAAATGTAGCGTAAGCTACTTTCTTCTTTCTTCTTTTGGCTTACCTGACTGTTGCTCCAGTACGGAGAATTGTGTCCAGTTCACTTTTAATATTAAGTGCTAAATCTATATCGAAGATTTCAATTGCATCTATTGTTGCTAAGAGACTTATAAAAGTTTCTCTTAGTTTTTCGCGTTGATTATTTTTTTGCTGCAGCTGAAAAATTTCACTATACCAAAGTGCCTCATTTTTGATTTCTTCTTGAGTCAACATTGGTTGAAGACGATGATCACTTTTAGTCTTTAAGTGATCATCGTTCTTTAAACCAAATGCTTTTCTAAGGACTCCTAATTGTACTGAAACGATTGTCCGACGTTCTCTACTATTATTCGTTTCTGTACATAATTCGTTTATGATGTTCATCAAAGTTGTATTATTCATGTTCAGTCTCCTGTTCGCTTAAAGTCACCATATATGGATCCTCTGGATCTTCAATCTCTATCATTGCGTCATTCTCTGATAAATGCTTTAGAACCGGATATAAATCAGGATTTACCTTATTTAAATTGCCTATTGTCGAGCTAGGCGACTCTAAAATATCAGTGAAATGCTCTAATTCGTTATAAGTATCATAGAAACGCATTATAGTTGGACCTGGACTGCTTACGTTACAGTTTGCTTCAGCTGCTAACTCTTCTTTAATGATCTCTTGAAGCCCTTGCAAAATCTGAAGTTTACTTGATTTCGGATGAATATAAGTTTGAAGCTTGCTCACTTCAATATCTATATCTAGCCCTACAAAAACCTTAAAATTAATTGAATCGCTCATATAATGACCTCCTTAAAGTTAGTATTAATGCTAGCGCTATTGCTAGCATTAATACTTTCAATGAATGTTAAATACTTTCTAAGAACATTTCGAGATGTTCGGTAATTTCGTTTAGCGAAGAAGAGCAGTACACGTCTTTACTTAGCTTTTCTAAATCACGATAGTCTACTGTAACATTGGACCACTTCTCAATCAGCACATTTTCTTTTTTAATTTCTAAATTTACTGGATCCATCTGATCGTTAATACCATAGCTCTCCAAAGCATTGAAAAACATTTCTTTTTGATGTGGTAAAGTGAAATATTGCTTTCTTTGAATCGACTTACTATTTTTTTTAGTGTTCATTCCTACGGTAACAGTAGCATGCATCATTTTGTTTTCCTCCAATTTTAGTATGGATTAAGCGTCATTAAATCGAATACAGATTTAAGATCGTTCAAAAGGTCTTCTGGATCTATTCCCTTTAACTTTTGATCTAGTAAAGTAGACCAATCTCCTTCTAAATAACTAACGATTAATCTTCGTTCGAATGTCTCTTCTTTTTCGTCGTACTGATAATCTAGTGTAGAAGCAGTTTCATTTTTAACGTTAGAGTACATTAATTTTATACTTCCGCACTCTTTACTTCTGTCTACTTCTCGAACATGAATCTGAGATAAATTTTCGTAAGTGAACGTCATGTTGTAAATTTGTTCGACTTCATCTTGCAAATCTCTTGATAGCTCTTTAAGGTCCATGTTTTTCCTCTTTTCGTTTTTGATGTTTTCGAACTTGGTTTTTTCCGTCTTTGTCTCCTCGGGGCGCTAAAAGCCTCAATAAGGCTTATTTTTGCCGATTTGACACCGAATGCGGACACTCGCTGCCTACGACGTGTCAAGGGAGCTTTTGAGGAAACTTTTATTCTCCGATTTTCAGAGAATAATACAAAGTTTTCGTCCCTTGATGAGGAGTCCAGGTCTAGGGGCTGGAGGGTCCCGAGAAGCGAAGCGGAGGCTCGGGTCCTCCATCTCCAGCCCTGGTCAGGGAAGTGTACGCTCCGAGGGGCAAATCGGAAAAATGCTCTCGTCCGGCGTTGGCCGGACTTCCTTTTTAATGCTAGCGTTAACGATAGTGCTAGCGTAATGCTCTTGACTTTGACTTACGCTCCGTGGCTGCCGTCAAACGATGGACAGGAACGTACGGATCCTAGCGTCCTTGGACGCTTAAGGAACGTCGTTATCGGCCGGAGTAGGCTGTCAGCGGTAGTTAGGTCCTGTCAGCATGTATATGCGCTACAGGGCCTTCTATGAGCCCTAATAAATCTTTGTCTAGTGTTATACTTTAAGATACATATCAAAATAAAGAGGAGAGCCCTATACAAATGAGAAAAAAAACTTATGACGATGGATTTATTTTTAGTTTTAAAATTCGTCTCGAATATCGATTGCCTTATACATACATGAGAGAACTATCTAAAGTTAATCCGACTCTAAAAAACTATAATCTTAATTGGCAAAAAGTCTTTGAATTTGGCTGTATGACATTACAAGCATTGCTATCAAAAGGATATCGTATTACTGCTCCAGCATATTTTGAGACCCGCCCTTATAATAATACTTCTACGTTTACAGGGACGATCATTGAAGAGATTAAACAATTTGCCTACGAATTAAATTTTAAGCAACCCGAAGTAATTGAATTCTGCTTATGGCTTTATTTTATGATTCACATGTCAGATGAAGAAATAACATTTTTCAAGATTAATACACTAGAGTTTCAAATTGATCCTCCCCATAGCAGATAATACAATCCATACTGGTACCACTTACGAAATATACCTATCGTGAAGACTACCAGTAATGCGTAGAATTATATTTCAATCACCATACATCGTAAGCAACTCCTATTTATTGAGCCACCATAATCCTGGACCAGGTAAATATCCTGTGGTGTAGATCAATGTCAGAACAGACGAGCTGGATACGGTACCTAAGTGTTTTGGCAATTGACACATTAATTTCGAAGTGTATTCTTTTGTTTCTTCCAATGCACAGAATGCATTATATGTATCTCCAGGTAATTGAATCTTCTGCTTTTGTTTAGCGATCTCCAGCATGAAGTCCTGAGTTCGATAAATAACGAATCCAGCGTATCTCCCTTTCATTACATTTCCTTTCAAATCTCTTTTTTTACGAATAATAAATTTAGATTTTGAGACTTTCTTAAAAGCACGAGTCAAACTTTTGACTTGCGCTTTTTCATGATTCATTTCTTCTGCAAGTTGTGAGGCACTAATGGACAGACTACTCCCCTCCCCAACGGGCAACCTTTTTTCAAGGTGATCAATAGTACGTTCTACAAGCTCTTCTATTTTTTCATAAGCACGTTCTTCTTTTGTTTTTTTGTGTTTATAGTAACCACGTAACTGCGGACGTACACCACAAATCATTTCAACTACATCTGGTCTTACAAAGTAATCTTTCTTATATGCACTTTTCACGGCTTTTTCGAGTCTTCTGTTACCGATAGGATAGGTAGCTACTGCATTTCGCTCCTTCATCATCGTAATGGTTTCCTCGATCTCGTATCCATCTCTCTTAGCCATTACACTTAATTCAAACGCTGCCATGTTCCGAGTTCCTTTTTCGTCTGTATTCCAAAGAGCACGTCCAGCCTTACTAGTTAACCAAGATCCATTGACTGATGCATTACCACGCTTAAGACCTAATTCTTGAAACCATTCAGTAGCTTCATCTTTAGACCAAAGGTTTTCCTTTTCAAAGTACATAATTGTTTCTTCTCTTGGAAAACGCGCCCATCCAAAAAGTGAATTGTTCAAGTCAATTTGTAACCCTTGTTCATACAAAGAAGAACGTATTGCTTCTCCAATAGCTTTTGCATATTGAACAGCAGCAGCTGAACCGTACCAAGCTTCATTATCTGCGAACACAACAAAAAACTGCACTCCCTTTGGA
Organism: Exiguobacterium sp. S22-S28; assembly: GCF_043359615.1. Classification (NCBI taxonomy): domain Bacteria; kingdom Bacillati; phylum Bacillota; class Bacilli; order Caryophanales; genus Exiguobacterium; species Exiguobacterium sp. S22-S28. Next base: position 9,030 of record NZ_JBHFFC010000004.1, read on the forward strand.
GTTTTTAAAATTAGTGTCGGCTTACATGAGATCCCCGCTACTTCGAAAGCAAACAAGATTTGTTGTACAGAAGTTTTTTGGTCGATATCAAACCCAAATGTTCTAACTCGTCTTAAGTTTTCATCTGCTATGTCAGATGGCTTTACGGCCATATAATATGTATTTGGGGTGAAATGAGTTACTCCAGTATGGCTATTGTTATGATAGTGCAAAACACCCTGGATACTTCGTGCAATATCTTGACCTCCTAAAGAGAGGTCAAAAATACTTTCTTTACTATAAGCAACTCGTATACTACCTTGAGTTTTCAACTCAAAGTCACACTTCTGTTTGATGGATCTCGGTACATTATTGGCATAGTTATCGTACAATCCAATTCCACGACCAAAAATAGTTTCTAAAACTTCTTGTTCTAAATACGAATGCTGTCTTACAGGACTTTTAGAAAGACTCGAGTACATCAGACTTCTCCTCCAACTAGTAAGAAGAGCACACAAAAAGGGTATGCTGCTCCCGTTGATTTTTAGTAAAAACAACAGAGAACATGCACACCCGTATATTGGAGGTCACGCTTTTTATACTTATAACCTTGTCAGACATGTTTAAGCATGCTAATATGAGGTCATAAGTATGTTAATTAGAACTTGCATCTCCTGTCCGGCCAAAGACTTTTAGATGTGCATGTTCTCTGAGGACTTGAATCTTTGATTCAGGTCCTTTTCCTTTATTCAATTTTATATATATATCAGTAAAGATCTTTATTGTATTTTCCATTGTAAAAATTATTCCAAAGTTATTCGCATTACATTAACAATACTCGGAAAAGCTATATAGAACAAGATTATTTTTCACTAGTCTTACCAGTTTTGTATTCCACTTCTGATTCGTGTCCTGGATAAATCAATTCTTCTTTCCCTGTCGGATACATAGTTTGACCTCCCTCCAATTCGTATACTTCCATAACTTCATTGAGGATTTCTTTCGACTCATTCCATCCTACAAGATCAACAGAGCGTTCAATTGCTTTATGCATTAGTAATTTCACCTCTCTAATTTTACTCATAGTATCTTCTTCGGTGTATTTAACGTACTGCCTGAATACATCGCATAAAATTTTAATACGATCCTTCGATTCATCATTTCCAAACAGTCGAATGGATTGTTCTCCAATGTATTCATCAGTATCTACGTCTAAAACAAGCTGTAATTGATGCTTTTCATCTGACCAATGGTTGTACAACTCATATTCTCTTAAGCTCTCTAAAGGCTCATAAAGACCTTCATCTATAAACCGTATGATTTCGTCTTTTCTTCGAACAAAAGTTCCATTTGAGTTTAGCGTTGTAGTTTGTTTCTTTATTGCTACATCCAGCAACTCTAGAATATCTTTTGGTACGTAATACATACGTTTTTTTAATTCTTTTTGCCCTTTAGGTTCTAAAACTGTAAGAAGATATTCGATGATTGTAGATCTGTTAGCATTTAACCCCATCTGTTTTAAGCTATCACAAAGATCATCAATTTCTTTACTCTGAAATTCAGTTAAAGTTAACAACTTAACTTCTTTTTCTACATCGTTTTTGTCACTCATTTTATTGTCACGAATGTATCTGATTAATTGAGCTTTATCTAATCCTTTATCAAGAACTTCTCGAAGTTGCTTGCTACCTTGTCGTCCAAACTTTTTTGCTTGGAAAGCTCGATTAACGGATTTTGATACATAAAAATTATAGCGTTTCATACAATCACCTCTCTTACTATGATTGATTATATCATAAATACCGACAAAATAGGTAATAAAAAATAAATTCCTTTACTATTAGCAATAGCAATATTGCTAGCAAAGAAGAGTAAAAAGAGTTGAAGTAAAACTTCAACTCTTTTTACTCTTCTTATTGGAGATTCAAGTTAGCTCTTACAAGTTGATAATGTATTCGAGGATCCTTTTTAAATCTTTCTACTATATACTCTTCTTTTATTCCTAATTCTTTAAATAGCAGCATAGTCATGAATAATCTAAGTCTTTGAATAGCATATATTCGTTTTTCTGACTCAATAATTCTAGATTTCCCTACCTCGTCATAATGAGTAAAATAATTTCTAGTATCAACTAGTTTTTGAATAAATTTTTTTATATTGCTCTCATCACCAAAAATTAAGATTCTTGATTCAGATGATAATGAATCAGTAAGTTGTATAAGTCGATGTCTCAAAGAATACTCATTCCCATATTTTATAGAACCTATTAATTTATCTTTCAACCTATCTGGAGCAGTATTTTTTATATAATCATTTATTTTATTCAAATACAAATCGTAATCTTCACTTTTAATTAGAGTTCCAGGCTGATTCCGCCTATGGAATGCCTCAATTGATTGCATTAAATTGCTGAAGCTTTTTGTAATATGTGTAACCCCAAAATATTCTCCAGCAAATAAATCATATACAACATCTAGTTTTTCTTCACTTTCAAACCATTTATTAACTATTTCACCAAAGTTAGATTTAACATGTTGATACGACATTATAAAACTATCTTCCGTGATCTTAGTTTCTAATTTTATAGATCCTTGTCTCATCAGCAATTTGTATTCTTTAGAATCAATAAAATCCATATTCATTAGTTCATTATGTCCAGGTTCTTCTTTGATAAAAATCAAATCTAAGATATACACGCTTCGTCCTGTTAAGACTGTCATTAGTTTTTGCAGGGTGTATAATTGTTTCCTGAACCACTCAAAATTTTTGATTTCATTTGGAACTAGCTTCAATCTACTTACTGATGTAAATTCAGCTTTTCTGTACAAGTCGTTATTTGTTCGAATTGAACCAGATCCTTTTAATTCTGCATTAATAAACGGTATATCTATTTGAATTAAATCAAGCTCATTAATGCTGATGGTTTTGTCACTTAACGTCCTGCCATGTGTTTTAAATACCGCTTCTCCTAACCATTCAGGAAAATAAGAAAACTCAATTTCCATAGCCTCGAAATCAATATCATCCAAACTCTTACAATGCATGCCTACAAATATTTGAGAAGCTCTATAGGTTTCAAACGTAAGACTGTGTTTTCCTATATGAGATTTAAGGTTGGTACGCATCGCTGATAATAGTGTGATTTCTTCTCCTGACTCTGTCACACCAAAAATTACATCTAAACCATTTGAATTGTCTTTCGCGCCTAAACTATTAAAGAGTTCAAGTCGTATTTGATCATTACTATAAAACAAAATACCTGCTACTTGTTCACCTTCTGGAAGCATCCAAGTACCTTTAATTTCAAATTCATCATTGAGTAAGTAATTCTTTATCTTCTTTGTTTTCAAGATTATCAACTCTTTTCGATTATAGGTAACCTTCTTTTTTAAATAATTCTCTTAAAGCTAAATTCACAGTTGCAGACTTTACTCCACGTTGCCCTCTTTGCTGAAGACTATTTAAAATTTTCGATAAATCTTCTTCTATATAAAAACCCGTATATACTGTATTACTCCTTTTAGCACTCAGGATTTCTTTAAGTGTGCTATTGTTCACATTTTCGCTATTGTTATTGCTAGTATTATCAAATGGATCCTTGGCAACTTCATCAAAACCCATTAGCTTTCTATCTTTATTACTCATTTCATAGTCTCCTTATCCAAGCTTTAATTCTTTTAATAATTCATTATAGATTCTAGCACCTTTAGAAGTAGGAGCCGCTAATGACAGAGGTCGCTGATCAAAACCAACACTTGAAGCAAATTCAATGGTTGTCGGTATAAACGTTCTGGTCACCTTTATCTTCGAGTTCATTGCATAATCTTGTAAAAGTTCCATAATCCCTCTATGTAAGAGTGTTCTTTGATTAACCAGTGTAGGGACGATCGCTCGCACACGCAACTCAGGATTCATTTGACTCTTAAAATCATTTACTATCTTCAAGGTTTTCTGTAGTGATCGCATAGCATATTTTTCAGGTTGGAATGGAATAATCATATCCTGGCACGCAACTAGAATGTTTCCTTGTATTAAACCGAAACTTGTTGGTGTATCGATTAATACATAATCATAATCCATCTTAATTTTTTCAATCACTTCTTTGAGTAAGGAAAATCGCTTTTGTGTAGGAAATTGTCTTGCATCTAACAATACATCAAATTCAAATGAGAGCATATCATCATTCGTAACCAGGAGATCGATATTCTTATCAACACTGACTAACGCCTTTTTAGGATCTGCACCTTTAATGAGTGCATCATATAAAGAAAACTCCACATCTTCTTCTAATAAATCCGGGTTTTGGCCAAACGTTACGGCCACATCTGATTGTATGTCCATATCCACGATTAAGACTTTTTTATCAATTAAAGAGAGTTGACCAGCAAGGTTTGTCGTCATGGAGGTTTTCAATACCCCACCCTTATTACTTATGACTGCAATTACTTCTCCAGGCATCATTACACCTCATACTTCCTCAGCTTTTTTTTGGCGGTACTTATAGAACGTAGGTGGTTTCAGTGGCAAGACATTACAAATGTCCTTTACAGTCATTCCAGCTTCAAACATCATGTTAGCCTTATCAATGACTGATTGATCAATCGGCTTTCTACCACCGACTCTCCCTCTACTTCTTGCTGCAGCTAATCCTGCTTTAGTTCGCTCAATTGTTAATTCCCTCTCCATTTCTGCAAGACCTGCCATAATCGTGAAATACAGCTTACCAGCTGGTGTATTTGTATCAACGCCTAAAGTAAGTATTTTCAGTCCCACACCGTTTTCCTCTAACCACTCTGATAACTCGAGTAACTTTTTGGTTTGACGACCTAAACGATCTAACTTCCAAACAACCAACGTATCTCCAGGACGTAAATAATTTAAACAAGCTTCAAACTCTGGACGTTCTTTTACTGAGCTCTTCTTTTCTTCAAAAATCTTTTCACAGCCGGCCGCCTTAACTGCGTCAAGTTGCAACTCTAAATTTTGTTCAATGGTCGATACTCTAACATATCCAATGTTCGCCATCTAGACACCTCCTGTTTTTTTGTTTGCTCGAGCAAACAACGATCTCGTTACGAGGGGTTTTTTTATATAAAACGCTAAATTAACTTAATAAATAGACATTGATTAATATACGAGAAAATATAAGACTTTCCTGCTTATTATACTAAATTTATTGGCGTATAAGTTTTTTATATTAAACGACCGTTTTATATAAAGAAAAAAACAACTGGATATTATTTAAAGTCTTAAAGGACTTTAGTGTATAATTTGGTTAATCAATACAGTAAACGATATGGAGGAAATTAAATGTCTGCTAAATCTATGTATATTAGCTTTTTAAATGATGCAACAACTTCTATGGCCAAAGTGAATAAGGTTCCGGATTCAGATTACTTAACATATTTCACATCAAATGGAATTGTCGTAGGAAGAGAAGAAATAATTGATCCTATAGAATACGACGATATTGATGGATTGCAAAAAGGTGTAGTGACACTTTTGGAAGAGAAGTCACCTGTATCTTCAGTTTTAATCGCATCTAGCCTCTATAAACATCATGCAAGTAAAGACAATCAATCTGATAGCAACAGTGACCTGCAAATTATTACCTTAAGGGATGCTCAAGTTTTGACAGCTCAAAATATTGTTATCAACTGTGAACAATTTGTTCTATTCACAGACCAAGTTGTAGGAGTCGTCTCAGGAAAGCTCGATTTGAACCAATTTAAGGCATGACAAAAAAACCTCCTGGTATAGGAGGTTTTTTTCACCTATTTTTAGAAATCCTCCAACAACTCTATCCCAACAATCCTTTCAAAAGTGACTTTTCCTGTATTAGTTTGTTTTCCAAGTAATTTCACACATCGTTCAAGGTAATCTATCTTTTGTACGTATCCTTTACAAAATTTAATATCACCAGAAATATTGTCATAATACATTATTTTTATTTGATTACCATTAAATAATGCTTCGTTGATTACTTCCTCATAAACAAACATCATTTGCTCATCCATCTCTGGCATCGAGATCTTTTGCTTTTCTTTATAGTACTCATATAACAATGCTTTATGTTCCGGCATGAGAAATGGTATCCACTTTAAGTTACCTCGATCTTTGTACATTTTACGCCCTCCTTAAAATAAGAATATATGTTCTTATAATAACCTTTTTTAATTGACTAAAAACACCCCTTTGATTATTCACAATAAAAAGGCTAAGTCATTTACTTCAAAAGAAGTTTCGACTTAGCCTTTTGTCTTTAACTCTATTTTTTATTCATCTTTCTAAATCATAATTGTTTTTGGTTACATTTGTTGAAATGATACTTTTACTATTTATATGTGGTTGCTCAGATTGGCTCTTAAAGTGTTTGGTTACAATCACCTCTTCAAAGACTTTCTTTAGAGGTCTTCCAGTTCCATTTACTGACTCAATCGTTACTTCAAGTAATTTCTTAGAGTCTATCTTTTCCAACTGGAGAGAGTAACCCAGCTTATCTGCTACTTTTTCAATAAATATTCTCTGTGTACGTCCGTTCCCTTCTCGGAACGGATGGATCATATTAAGTTCACCATAATAATAAGCTAATTTTTCACCTATGTTATTGGACGTAATAGATTTCGAGGTGATATCCCTATTTAGCTTTGTAACTAAATCTTCAAGTGCAGCTGGTACATACAGAGCATTAGCAAACATCGTTTTTCCTTTAACGATGTTCACCGTTCTATACTCACCGGCCCAATCATATACATCATCAAATAAGTTTTTATGAATCTTTTTTATCAAAGAAGCATCTAGCTTTAAATTCGGAGTAGCTATCAATTCGCTTTGTAGTTTAATCCATCCACGAATCGTAGACCTCTTCTCTAAAATCTCCAACTTTCTAGGATCTTTTTCGCCAAATTTATTCTTCAATACACCATCTTGAGAATAAGGATCTGCGCTCAATGTGTTCCCTCCCCTTACGTGTTAGAAGATATTTCTTTTAATTTTTCATCATAGTAAGCATCAATTTCTTCAGTAGGATCTAATCCTAGTGACAACATCTCTTTGATTTTCTTTACTAAATCTTCTTCGATTGGCAATCCTTCTGCTGCAGAAGAAGCTAAAAAACCTGGTAATAGTTCAAGCATTTTATCGGCATTTTGGAGTTTTTTCATGTATATCTCCTCCTTGTTTTATAGTTTAATTATATCATAAATAACTATAAAACACGATTGTTTATTGCTTAATCCGTGACTATTTTAGTGATTATTAAACCTTTATCGTTATATAAAAGCTTTACCTCATATTTTTTTTCTTTAGCCGTAGTGAATTCAAATAAAACTTCAGTATTACTCTCAACCTCCTTTATTTGTTTTATCTTATACTCCTTCACGAAGCCATATGGTTTCACCTTATCCATAATTAATTGATCCATCTCTTCTGGGCTCTCTCCATTTGGACCTTCAATTATTTCAGGTGCTCCCTTTACTCCAAAGGCTTCAGGTGAGAAGTAGCTAAATAAAGAATATCCATCTACGACCGATTTTCCGAACTCTTCAGCCCTACTCTTTACATTCACTTCAGGAAGTTCATGTAAAAATGTAGAGAGGGGCTCTTGAGACTCATTATTAGCAGTCTCAACCTCTTGTTTTTCATGTCTTATGTCACCAATTTTTACTGCAGCTGTAATGATTAAGGTAGTCGTCACAATAAACGTACCGATTAAAATCAAAATAAAACGTTTGTACCCCATCAAAACAGCCCCTTTACTACTAGTTCTGGATTAATTGCATTCTTTTTATCGACAGTCCAAGCTGGAGAGTGCACTTCAAAGTGTAAATGTGGGAAAGTGGACCATGGAACACCAGGTGTATTTCCTACCATTCCGATCTTTTGACCTTGCTTGACACTCATTCCTTCTTCAACCAAAGGCGTATAGGCTAAATGAGCATATACCGACTCAAAACTTTTTCCTTTCACCTTGTGCTTGATATACACGACATTTCCGTAAGAAGATGAGTATTGTGATCTAGTTACTTTGCCTGCAGCAATCGAATAGATTCCAATTTTCCCTTCATCTGCCCAAGAATGAACGTTCAAATCAACACCTGCATGCCAGGCTGGCGATCTGAATTGGTGCCAAGTACCTTTAGTGTAGGTATCTTTTGGCATAGGTGAAATGAAATCCCCCTTACCCGCAATGAAATCTCCACCCATTGAATCACAAGATGCTTTACCAGGGTTGTTATAATACTTCAACACCATCATGGCGTGTTGAGGTGTTCCGTGTACCCCATCATTACATCCTAATTGAGATGGATGTGACGAACACCAGTATTTAGAAAACTCTTGTGCTTTCTCAAGTGTATATTTGTTTCCGTGTGACTTAATCCAAGGTAGGAAAGCAGCACCAAAGTTATAGGTTTGAACTGCGATCATCATGTCACCGCCAGCCTTTTGTATCGATGCTTTCCATTCTTGTACACCTGCCTGAATTGAGTATTCAGCATCTTGAATACCATTAGGTCCTTTAGGATATCGCGTATTATACGGTCCTTCTGAAGATTGCAGTGGATCCGTTCCCATCCCTGAACTTTCTTGTTGCATCATGGCCATGAGCCATCCTGTGTACTGTTCTACACCATATTTCTTTGCATATTTTTCAATAAGTGACTTATAGCCCTTTACGTTATCTGTAACGCCTTTAGCACTGCCTCCAGGAGCTACGTCACCAATACAAAGACCAATTCCTCCTGATACTGATTGAAGATCAGGATACATCTCCATGAGCATCCCACTATCCAGAATACGCTTGACGTCTCTTTTCATCACTTTAGTAAACTTTGCAAGGTCCATAGCCTCATCTATTCCATGTGAAGACATTGATACTCTATAAGTGGATTTAGCGCCAATTTCTCTTAGCGATTCTGCTATATTCTTTGTACTGCCTCCACTACTTTTTATGAAAGATAAAATTTGATTCTTCCCTTTATAATTTTTTTTCGATATTACTTTTTCTATAGTTCCTCCGCCTTTAATACACTCACCTTTCTTATTTTTCTTTTCACACTTAACATTCTCTATCTTTAGCTTCTCTACACTTAACTCTATAAAGTACAGTGCTGCTTCTTCTGGATCACCTTTATCTAAATCATTATCGAAACGTACCATATCAAAGGCAATGAGTTCTTGCCAATCTATACCGAATTCACTAGCCACGTTCGCATATTCCTTAACTTTGTCTTCCTCCCCTCCAGGCATAAAACCTGTAAAGACAAGAAAAGGCACAGTAAGAATAATCGCTAAGATTACACCTACTGCGCCCGCTAGCTCCTTCCAATGCTTAAGTGCAAAAGAAGCCAGTTTAATTTTTAGCATCATAAAGTCGTCTCCTCAGCTAATTATTATTAAGCTGCAGGATCGAAGTAAAGATTTACTGTTCAGTATCAGAATCACTTTCGACATAAAAGATCCATTCATTTAATCGGAAGAATTCTTTTTCCTGTTCAGTAAATTGAGTGGAGAAGTATATCCATGCAAATAGCTCAATCAATTCTGCTTGTTTTAAGCCAAAATGCTTTGCATATACTTTCATTTCATCAAAAACGCCATCTTTAAAATCATGTCCCATTCGCTCTTTTCGTACACCGGTTGTTGGTGGGGCAATTATTTTATGATTTCGTTCCTTGATTTCTTTAACCACTCCAAGACCGTTATCAAAAATTTCATTCCATCCCATTTCCTGCTCTCTTAACTTGCTTAAACCTCTAAGGTAATGGATGGGTAGGATCACTTCATTGCGTACCGCAAATGTTTTAAATGGCATATAGCATCCCTGTTCTTTCTAAAGATTTTCTTCGTGTACAGGTTATGAAGAAGAAGACTTTTCTAACTTCATAATGTCACAAAGTGATATAAAGATGCAATACGAACCAATAATTGGTAGTTAAAAATGCGTCTTTATTGGTCTTTAGAGGTCAGGACATACTTATTCCACTCATTTGCTTTTGGAATAGAGTCTTTTTTCGCTTTCTTGCCACTTGTACGATAGACACCTTTTTTCCACTCACGCCATTTAAATCCTACTGGTTTCTGATTGTTGTCTTCAATCACTTCAAAAAACAATCCTGCATCTCGGGCTATTTTAATCCAAGTTTTGTACATTCTGATATGTGTATAAGTGTGTATAGACACTGCTTCACCTTTTGCTTCTTTTTCTCTTATAAACGACTCGAGTCGTTTAAAATCATTCACGAGTTGATCCTTCCATTTTCTCGTTATTTCATCTGAAGAAAGACCTTTTCGACGCATCTTTTTCATTTCTTTTTTTAAGTACAACTGGTGGTGCATTTCATAACTTCCATCGTTCAATTTGGTAAAGGAAAGCTTTTTTATTTGTAGATGTTCTCTTAGATCCTTTCCTTCTTTCTTAAAATCTACTTTTCTATAAACTTTCAAATATAAAAAAGTACAACTTACTACATAAACTAGTACGACGTAAAAAACTATGTCAGATATTCTTAGCGTTACAACTTTTAGCGATTCAGATAAAAAGAATGTAGAAATCATTAATAGAATCGATATAACTGATCCTATCCCAAAAATCCATACTGCTTTAAACCACCTGTGTTCTTCTTTTCTTAAATGTTCAGTAGTCCATACCTTTGTCATATCAATATTCCTCCTGCTAATAGTGTTAAGATTGCTCCTAAACACATATTAACAGCACCTGGCCAATTTTCGAATATGATTTCCTTCCCTAATGGAGCACCTGGTGTCAGCAACATAATTACTTGTTCTTTTTGCTCTCTAATAGCATTTTTAAAGCCCTTTTTCTTAATCCAAGATATCCAAGCAAACAGTAATTGAAAGGCATACGTTACGATACAAAAAATCAAGGTTTGCTGAATAAGGTTTTCATGAGCGAATGAAGCGATCCATACACTCATTACAACAAACATTTTTGTATCACCAGGACTCGAGGTTTTCATTTTTTCTAAAACCAACCCAAAAATCAGACTAATTAACATCACGATTAAGATGATAAAACTTCCTTCATGCATGTAATTGAAAAAGCACAGCCCTGATACAAGTGATACTGCATGCTTAAGATTTGATGTTCTTCGATACTTAATGTCTGTATACAAATTTGCAGCAATATAATAAATGAAAAGCAATATCGCGCTGATAAGTATTAATTTTTCTATTGGGAGAATGCCAAATAGTTTCTCTAGATCCATATGTTGAAGTGGTGGTCTTATCATCTAAACAGCACCTCACTTACTCCATTCTTTTTAGCATGTAAAGGGAAGTCCATATTCGTGATGCCAATTAAATTAAAGATTTCATAACGATATGTTCCCTCGATTTCGAATGAAAGTGAATCGTTATGTTGTACAGGTCCTTTTGTATATGAGATTTTATAACCTTCTAAGTTCTCACTTTTCATTCGACTTTCTATTTGACCAATTATTGAATGTCTTACGCCTTCATACTCATAATCGAATCCACCTTGTCTTTCGGCTAACTCTACTGCATCATTTGCCAAGTTTTGAAGGTTTGTCTTTTCATTACTCATCATTAATCCCTCTGGAATTAGCAAAGTGAGAACAAGTAGAAGTGTGATGAAAATTGCTGTTGCAGCAGTGTTTTGCACGTATAGTTCCCTCCTCTTACTCTTAAAAGCAAGAGAGGAGGTACAATACCTTCTCTCTGCTCTCCTAAAAAATTATTTACCCCATGTTGATGGATCCACTTTGACCGAAGTATCTTTCAATCGTGTGCCGTAATTTGTGTACGCTGTTTGAAGTGCTGCGTAAATTAAACCTACAGCCATGATCCCGACGAAGATTACTCCTACAGTCCACATACCGTTATCTGCAGAGTTCTGTGAAACTTCCGATGCAGCCCATCTTGGCGCCAATGCTTTTGCTAGCACTACCGTTAG